>JBBWZU010000268.1:0-7260 GCA_039649225.1 Hyphomicrobiales bacterium
TCTCGGCGAACAGCGGCCACGAGATCGGAATCTGCTTCGGGTAGGAGTCGATATGGGTGCGCAACGCGCCGGTGCCATGCGCGAAGGCGCAACGCAGCGCGAAGTCCATGCGTCTTGCGACGTCGTCGCGTGACCAGTTCGCGTCGCGGTCCGCCATCACGGTCGTGCGCGCGCCCATGAACGAGCCGTCCGGATTGGGCGCGCGGTGCCAGATGTGGCCTTTGTCGATGTGAGTGTGCATGTCGACAAGGCGCGGCAGCACGATGCCGCGATCGAGGTCGAAACGCGGCAAGCCGTCCTGCACGACGGCCGCCGGATCGATGCCGGCGATGCGCTCCTTTTCGATCACGATATCGCACGGCGCCAGGCCGTCGGCGCCGGATTTTAGCCGTGCCGCGTCGGCCACGAGACAGACCGGCACCCGTGCATTGGCAAGCCGGAATCGGGTGAGGGCTTGCGGGATGGTGATGAAATCGGACATCCATTCTACCTCGTGTCTGCGCTATGCTCATGCAACATTCACGCGCCCACCGGAAGAGCTTCCATGAAACGCCCGCTCAATCCCAGCTCGATCCGCGCGCCCTTCGCCCAGTACAGCCACGCCGTCGAGGTCGCGGCGGGACGCACGGTGTTCGCGTCGGGTCAGCTTGGCGTCGCGCCTGACGATACGGTGCCGGAGGATGCCGAGGCGCAGGCGGTGCTGTGCTTCGAGAACATCAAGGCGATCCTCGCCGAGGCCAACATGACGCTCGCCGATGTGGTCCGGTTCACCGCCTATGTCACCGATCGCGCCTATTTCCCGATCTATGGCGCGGTGCGCAGCCGCTACGTTGCCGGCAACGCGTTTGCCTCCACGCTGGTGATCGTTTCGGGCTTCACGCGGCCGGAATTCAAGGTCGAGGTCGAGGTGACGGCGGTCAGCTCCTGAATTCGGCGATGCCGCGTGTGATCTGCTTCACACCGACCGGTCACCCACTTGCAACCCAAAATTGCCGCAGTCATGATTAGAATCTCTATGGTCCAGTGACGGGCCGCGGGTTGCGAGCCCCGCCCGTCGCGCTGCGGCGTCATCGTTTGGTGAGGCCGGCTGGGGAGCACCGCGATGGCGAAGCGCATTCATTTGCCCGGCCTCGTTGATCTTGCGACCGTGGAGGACAAGCCCGAGCTGCGCGCGCTCGCCGCCGATGATCGGTTCGACCGCGGATGCAGGCTGCCCGGCACGCTCGTCAACCGGCTGATGATGGGGCATGCGGCCCGCACATTGCGGTTCGACGGCAAGCCGCTGCCGACCGTCGCGCCGCGCGACGATCCGCAGCGTGCCGCCAGTCAGGCTGCGCTTCGCGCGTGGCTCGATCCCGCAAGGCCGCTCTGGGATGACGCGACGATTGCCACGCTGGTCGCCGCCGTGCGCGGAACTAAGGGCGCCGACGCCATCGGCCCGGCGACGCAGCAGGCCATTGGCCGCCTGTTCGACCCCCGCTACGTCAGCGACGCTGAAAGCTGGCAAGCGGCGCTCGATCTCGATGGCGCGCTGCGCAGGCCGCTGCGTGGACTTGTACTCTTGCTCACCGGCCGGCTCACCCGCGCGCGCGATGAGCTGAGCCGCCGCGTCAGCGGCGATCTCGCCGGCGTGCATGGGACCGGCCTTGCCGTGCATAATCTTGTGCGCGGCTTCGGGACCATGCGCGATCTCTGGCGCAGGCAGCCGCGCCCGTCCGCCGAGGATGCCGTCCGGCTATGCCTGTACGCGCCGGAGACGGTGCTGCGCCAGGCGACCTCGCGCGGATCGACGGCAATCGGTGACGTGCGCGCCGGAACGGTCGTGCGGCTTCGGCTCGACACGGTCCGCGCGCAATCGCCTGGTGATCCCGAGGTCGTGTTCATGGCCGGAACTTGGGCCGAATGCCCGGCGATCGCGTTCGTGCCCGCGCTGTTGCGTGCGGTCTGGGATGGCGCGCACGCCGCCAAGGCGGGGAGGGTGTGATGACTGACGATGTGATCTTCTCTCCGCTCAAGTTCCGTAATCTCGAGGTCAAGAACCGGATCTTCCGTTCCAGCATCTCGGGCCGCTTCGACAACGACGACGGCTCGCTCACCCAGACGCGGGTGAACTGGGAGAGCAAGTTCGCCAAAGGTGGTGTCGGCGCCATCATTTCGTCCTTCGTGCCGGTGCTGCTCGAAGGCCGCATCGCGGCGAACTACGCCACCGTGCACCGCGATGATTTCATTCCGTTGTGGGAGCGCGTCGGCGCCGCCGTGCATCAGTGGGACTGCAGGTTCATCATGCAGCTCAGCCATTCCGGGCGACAGATGGACGTCCCGGGCGTGCACAATTCCGGCCGTCCGACGATGAGTTCGACCAGCCGCAAGGAATCGCTGCACGGCTTCCTGTGCAAGGCCGCGACCAAGAGCGAGATCGGCCACATGATCGAGGCCTTCGCCGATGGCGCGTGGCGCGCGCGCGAAGCCGGGCTCGACGGTGTCGAGCTGCATGCGGCGAACGGCTACCTGTTCACCCAGTTTCTCTCGTCCGGCATCAATGACCGCACCGACGAGTATGGAGGCTCGCTGGAAAATCGCGCGCGCTTCCTGCTCGAAGTGATCCGCGCGATCCGCCGCAAGGTCGGTCGCGAATTCCATTTGCAGGTGAAGCTCAGCGCGATCGACCGCAACAACGTCATTCCGTGGGAAGGCAAAGGCAATGTACTCGCCGACACTGTCCGTGTCGCGCAATGGTGCGAGGCGGAAGGGGTCGACGCGATCCACGTGTCGAGCGGCTCGCTGTTTCCCCATCCGCTCAATCCGCCGGGCGACTTCTCATTCGAGACCATCGCCACCACCTACGATGCGATGATCGCGTCGGGCGTCGACACGTTCCGCAATTTTCTGCTGTTTCGCTATCGCGTGCTGCGGCCGATCTTCTACTGGATCTGGTTCCGCATGAAGAAGGGCATGCTGATAGAGGGCGTGAGCCTTGAAGAGGCGCGCGCCATCAAGGCCGCCGTCAAGGTGCCGGTACTCAACACCGGAGGCTATCAGACTGCATCGTTCATCCGCGACGGCATTCGTTCCGGCGCATTCGATGGCGTCGCGATCGCGCGCTCGCTCATCGCCAACAATGATCTGCCCAGGCAATGGGCCGCGGGCGCCGATCTGCCGAAGATTCCCTGCACCTATTGCAACAAGTGCCTGCTCAACGCACCGAAGAATCCGCTCGGCTGCTACGAGTTGTCGCGGTTCGGCAATGATCGCGGTGCGATGCTGAGGGAATTGGAGACTATCTACGCGACCCGCGCCACGCTCAACCTGCCGCCGGTGTGAGGACGATCATGGCCGAACCCCTGCACAAACCCGAGCCTCCAGTCACCTATGTGGAGACGATGTCCCGCAAGCGCCGCCGCCTGTGGCTTCCTGTCGTGGCGCTGCTGATCGTGGCCGCGCTGATCGGCCTTGTGGCGATCGTCCTTGGTGCATACTTCGCGATCCGTCTGCAAAAGAACAGCGCGGTAACTTATGACGGCATCGTGGCGCATTTCGAGCATGGCTCGATCGGTGCCGACGAAGGCAGCGGTCTGCCCTATTGGGTGTGGCAGGCGCTGCCACGTCTGTTCCCGGAATATTTCGACGGGCGCGGCGACTACAGTGCCTTTGGTTTTCTTTATCGCAAGCGCAATGACGGCAAGCCGGAGGACCTGCCCATCGGCATTTCGCGGCGCGACTATCAGGGCGTCGACCTCGTCTGGTTCAACTGCGCGGTCTGCCACACCGGCACCTGGCGTCCGGCCGCGAGCGCGGAGCCGACCATCGTCGCCGGCATGCCGGCGAACAATTTCGACATTTATCGTTTTATTCGTTTTGTGCTCGAAGCCGGCGTCGACGAGCGGATGAGTGCCGAGCATCTGATCCCGGCGATGCAGAATGCCGGCGCTAAATTCAACCTGATCGAGCGGCTGCTGTGGACCTATTACGTCATTCCGCGGGTGCGCGAGGGCTTCGTCCAGCGCCGCTCGCGGCTGGCCGCCTTCATCAATGAGCAGAAGCCGTGGGGACCCGGGCGGGTCGATACGTTCAATCCCTACAAGCTGGTCCAGATGCAGACGAAGTACGCGGCGCTGGCCCCTGCCGAGCGCAATGGCGCCAGCGATTTCCCGTCGATCTTCAATCAGGCGCCCCGCAGGCCGATGTCGCTGCACTGGGATGGCAACAACAATTCGCTCGATGAACGCAATCTATCTGCCGCGCTTGGCGCGGGAGTCACGGTGCAATCGGTCGATCACGCGGCAATCGAGCGGGTGGCTGCCTGGCTGCAGGACCTCAGGCCTCCGCCGAGCCCGCATAAACCTGACACCGCGGCGGTCGCGCGCGGTCTGACCATCTACATGCGTGAATGCGCAGCCTGTCACGGCTATCAGGAGAGCGCCGGCTACAAGTTCGAGGGCGAACGTCTCGGCATGGTGACGCCGAACGCCAATCTCGGCACCGACCCCGGCCGGCTCGATTCCTATACGGAGGCGTTCCGCCAGCGCCAGCTCAACGAGCTGTTCGTCGGCACGCCCTATCAGTTCAAGCACTTCGTCAAGACCGACGGCTACGCCAACATGCCCCTCGACGCGCTGTGGCTGCGCGGCCCGTATCTGCACAACGGCTCGGTGCCGACACTGCGCGCGCTGCTCACATCGCCGGGCGAGCGACCGAAATCCTTTCTACGCGGCGGTGATGTGATCGACGGCCGGAATGGCGGCTTCGTATCGCCGCCGTGCGATCCCGGGACGGCACCGACGAAGGGTCTTTGCTACGACACCCGGATTCCCGGCAATGGCAATGGCGGCCACGTCTACGGCACCGCGCTCGCGGACAACGACAAGGACGATCTCGTCGCCTATCTGCTGACATTTTGATTAGTGCTTCGGCACCGCTGGAGGCATCCATGGCCCGACCAGACTCGATGGAAAGTGGTCCCGGCGCTCGCGCGCTTCTGTGGTTCCGACGTTTTGTCTGGCTCGGCATCATCGCCAACATCATCATTACGCTGACCAGCATTTTCTGCACCGAATGGGTGCTCGGCCTGCTGGAATTGGAACCCGCCTATCCGCTGGTGTGGCCGCGGTTCGGCGCGCTCGGCATCCTGCTGGTCACCGGATTCTATCTCCCCGCCGCGAGGGACCCATGCCGCAGCCGCTGGGCCACCATATTCACGGTTCTGTGCCGCTTTGTGGGCTTTATTTTCTTCGCCATCGTCGGTGGGCGCTATGTGGTGTTCGGCCTGTTCGATCTCGTGTTCGGTGCCCCGCAGGCGATTTGTCTCTACCTTGCATGGCGCCGCACCAGGGACGCCGCGCAAGGCCGTGTGCCCGGTGGACGGCTCGGCGCAGCCGCAATGGCGGTGCTCTTTCTCGCGATGTTCATCGGCGGCCTGTTGCAATTCCTTCCTGCGCCGGTGCTGCGGCCTTACGCGGCCGATGAGGAGTTTTTCAAATACGGTTCGATCGGCAACGATGGCGTTGCCGGCATCCCGTATCCGATCTGGGTCGCGCTGCCGGACGTGTGCGCGAAACATCTGCCGCCCGGCGGCAAGGGCTATGCGTCCTTCGGCTTCCTGTGGGAGCGCGGGCGCAATCCGGCGCTCGACACGCCGGTCGGCTTCTCACGCGTGCGCGTCGGTGTCGAGCGCATGTCGATCAATTGCGCGATCTGCCACACCGCACGTGCGCGTCTTGCGCCCGATGCCGAACCCACCCTTCATGTCGGCGCCGCCGGCAACACCATCGACATCCAGGGCTATCAACGCTTCCTCTCCAACTGTGCGGCGGACCCGGCATTCAATGGCGACAACCTGATCGCCGCAATGTCGGCGAAACTGCCGCTCTCATGGGCGCATCGCCTGCTCTACCGCTTCATCCTGATTCCGATCGTGCGCAAGCAGTCGATCAAGCAGGGCGAGCAATATGCCTGGTCGCGCCAACGGCCGGCGTGGGGCCCCGGGCGGATCGACCCGTTCAACCCCGTCAAGTTCGGCATGCTGAAGCTCGCGGACGATGGCACCGTCGGCAACAGCGACATGATGCCGTTGTGGAGCGTGGCCGAGCGCGAGCGTTCCGGCAAACCGAAGGTGTATCATTGGGACGGTCTCACAAACTCGCTACGCGATTCCGTCCTGTCCTCAATGCTCGGCGACGGCACGGTGGCCAAGGAATACAAGCCCGAAACGCTGACGCGGGTGCAAAATTATCTGCGCACGCTGCATCCACCGCCATCGCCGCATCGTCCCGATGCGGCGGCTATCGAGCGCGGCAGAGCGCTGTTCAAGGCGCAATGCGCCGATTGTCATGCCGCCGACGGCGCACGTTCGCTCAGCGTCATCCCGCCCGGCGAAATCGGCACCGATATCCAGCGCGGCTTGATGTGGACCGAGGCGGCGGCGCAGACCTACAACACCTATCGCGAGGGCTATGACTGGGAGTTTTCCGGCTTCGCCAAGCGGGATGGATATTTCGCCTCGACGCTCGACGGGCTCTGGCTGGGCGGGCCGTATCTGCACAACGGCGCGGTGCCAACCCTGCGCGATCTCTTGAAAGTGCCCACGGAGCGTCCGGCCGCTTTTGTGCGCGGTGGCGATGTGGTTGATGGCAAGAACGGCGGTTTCGTCTCGCCGCCATGCGATCCGATTACGCCGCCGCCCAGCGCCTTCTGCTACGACACCAGCCTGATCGGCAACAGCAATGCCGGACATCTGTACGGCACGGCATTGCCGGCGACCGAGAAGGAAGACCTGCTCGCCTATCTGCTGACGTTGTGAGATTACGGCCGAACGGCGGGGGTCTCGACCTTCATGCCGCGCGCCCGCCACATCAGGAACAGTTCGAGATCGACATTCTCGTCGGAGCCGTACGCATAAGGCTCCGCCCGCATCCCGATCATGCAGTTGCGCAAGCGCCGCTGCAGCGAGCCGATGCTCTGCCACTCCAGGCGATAGAGCGGATAACCGGTTGGATGGCCCTGCGGCAATTCGACACCGGCAAGTTTTTGTCCGGCATTGTCGTCATGGCAGTTCTGGCACGAGAGATTGAGCTGGCCCTGGCGGCGCGCGAAGATTTGCCGTCCGGTTTCGATGAAGGGCTTGGTCTTTTCATCATCCGCGACCGCGATCGGCTCGCCGCGCGATTGCTTGCCCAGATAGGCGGTGATCGCGAGCAGTTCGCGACTCTCGAACGGCAGCGGCGTCGCATTCTGCTTTTCGGTGCGACACAGATTGATGCGCTG
>JBBWZU010000280.1:0-9393 GCA_039649225.1 Hyphomicrobiales bacterium
TCGCGCAGGGCGCCGTCGGCCAATGCGTGCAGAAGGTCGGCGAGGCCGAATCCCTGGTGCGCGGCGGCGTGACGGACATCCTGGTCAGCAACGAGGTTGTCGGTGAGCGCAAGTTGCGCCGCCTCGCTGCGCTTGCGCAGGACGCGACGATCGCGCTCTGCTTCGATTCGGCCGAGCAAGTCGACGTGGCCTCGCGGATTGCGCAAGACTTCGGCGTCGAGCTTGGTGCCTTGGTCGAGATCGACGTCGGCATGGAGCGTTGCGGCGTCCCGCCCGGCAAGGCGGCGGCCGACCTTGCACGCCGGATCGCGGATGCACCGAACCTGAAATTTCGCGGGCTACAAGCCTATCACGGCCGCGCGCAGCATCTGCCGACCCATCAGCAGCGCGCGCAAGCGATCGCGTCCGCCGTCGATGCCGTGCGCGAGACGCTGGACGCGCTGAGGGCCGAGAGCCTTGACTGTGAGATCGTGGCCGGGGCCGGCACCGGCACTTTCGCCTTGGAGACGGAGAGCGGCGTCTACAATGAATTGCAGGTCGGCTCCTACGTGTTCATGGATACTGAATATGCGCGGATCGGCAACAAGGACGGCGGGCTCTATACGGCGTTCGAGCACAGCCTGTTCGTGCTCGCCTCGGTGATCAGCACGCCGACCACCGATCGCGTCATCGTAGATGCGGGCCTCAAGTCCTACAGCGCCGAGAAGGGTCCGCCGTGGGTGCACGGATTGGAGGACGTCGAGGTCACAGGCGTCTCGGACGAGCATGGCAAGCTCGTGCTGGGACCGAAGGCAAAGCGTCTGGCGCTCGGCGAGAAGGTCTGGCTCATTCCTGGCCACTGCGATCCCACCGTCAACCTGCACGACTGGTATGTCGGCGTGCGGCACGGCCGCGTGGAAGCGCTGTGGCCGATCGCGGCGCGCGGTGCGAGCACCTGACGCCTCCCGAACAGCGGCTACAGCACGATCACAATGTTGCCGGCAGAGTCGAGCTCCGCGTGCGCGCCGGGCGGCACCACGCAGGTCGAGTCGTATTCCTCAACGATGAGCGGCCCCTTGCGGCCGGCGGCAAGATCCGCCCGGGCCAGCACCGGCGTGTCCATCCAGCCATGGTCGGCGCCGAAGTAGGCCTTGCGGGCGGCTTGCGCCGCGCCTGCAGGCCGGCTCGATGTCACACCTTTCGGCCCGCCCCCGCCCTCGCGCAGGCCCGAGCCAACCAATTGGATCGCCACCAGTTCGACCGGCTCCTCGGGTCCGGCGCGATGGCCATAAGTCTTCTCGTGCTCCTGCCCGAATGCCTCCTCCAGATGCGCGACCATGCGCGCGTCGATCGGCCCGTCCGGCACCGGCACGGTCAGCTCGTAACTCTGCCCTTTGTAATGCAGCGCCGCGGAACGCTTTAGTCTGGCGCGCTCACCGCGAAAGCCTTCCAAGGCAAGTTGTTCGCTCGCCTGCCGCGCCAGCGTGCTCCAAGCCGCATCGATTTCGTCGAGATTGGCCTGACGCAGCAGGCGGCGGAACGTGCGGGCGTAGTGATGCTCGACATCGGCGTAGAGCAGGCCGAACGAGGAGAACAGCCCGGCCGACGGCGGGATGACAATGCGCGCGATGCCGAGCGCGGCCGCCATGCCGGCGGCAAACAGCGGCCCGTTGCCGCCGAAGGCGAACAGCGCGAATTCGCGCGGGTCGCGCCCGCGCTCGGTCGACACCGCTTTGATGGCGCGGATCATGTTCGAGGCGGCGATCAGATGCGCGCCGTAGGCGGCGCGCTCGACAGCCATGCCGAGCGGCTTTGCGATTTTTGTCTCAAATGCCGCGCGCGCTTTTCCGGCATTCAGCTTGAGCGCGCCACCGACCAGGTGCCCCGGATTGATATAGCCGAGCAGCACGTTGGCATCGGTGATCGTCGGGGTCTCGCCGCCCATGTCGTAACAAACAGGTCCGGGCGATGCACCGGCGCTCTCCGGCCCGGCCTGCAGCGCGCCACCCGCATCGATCCACACATGCGAGCCACCGCCCGCCCCAACCTCGGCAAGATCGATTGCTGGTACTTTGAGCGTATAGCCGGCTCCGGTCAGCAATCGCGAACCGATCATGATCCCTGCGCCGACCGCATATTCCTGCGCGCGCGCGATCTCGCCATCCTCGACCATCGAGGCCTTGGCGGTGGTGCCGCCCATGTCGAAGGTGATGATCTTCTTCAAGTCCTTGGCGCGCGCAAGCGCCTGCGCGCCGACCACGCCGCCGGCCGGACCGGACTCGATGATGTTCATCGGGCGTTCGGCAGCGGCCGTGTCGGTCGTCAATCCGCCATTCGATTGCATCAGCAACAGGCGGGCCGGAATGCCCGCGCCGTCGAGCCCCTTGCGCAGCGCGCGCAGATAAGTCGCGACGATCGGCATCACATAGGCGTTGATGACGGTCGTGGAGGTGCGCTCATATTCCTTGATCTCGGGCAGGACCTCGAACGAAATGCTGAGCGGCAGGCCGGGCGCCTTGCGCGCGATCGCCTCCTTCAGCATCAGCTCGTGCACCGGGTTGGTGAACGAGTTGATGAGGCACACCGCGATGGCTTCGACCTTCTCGGCCAACAAGGCATCGATGGCCCGCTCGGCGTCATCCGGCTTGAGCGCGTGCTCGATCTCGCCGCGATAATCGATCCGCTCGTCGACCACTTGGCGCAGATAACGCTCGACCAGCGGCGGCGGCTTGGTCCAGGTCAGGTCGTAGAGCTTCGGCATCCGCAGCGTGCGGATTTCGAGCACGTCACGGAAGCCCTTGGTGGTGATCAGCCCAACCCGCGCGCCCTTTTGCTCCAGGATCGCGTTGGAGGCGACCGTGGTGCCGTGGCGGATTTCCTCGATCACGGCACCGGTCAGGCTCGTCTCGCCGAACACTTCGTTCAAGCCGTCGACGATCGCCTGCGCGTAGTTGCCGACACTGGACGAGATCTTCTTGGTGTGGATCGTGCCATCGGATCCAAGCAACACGATGTCGGTAAAGGTGCCGCCGATGTCGACGCCGACGCGATACGAAATGGCCATGTGCTACTCTGCGGCGCGGGAAAGGGGCATCGGGTCGTGCCATTGGACTTTCGGCACCGTGGTCCAGCCGCGCGCCGCCTTGATCTCGGCGCGGCGTTTCGCGGTTTCGACCGTGTCGATCGTCCAGGTCGCCGTATCGAGGATCACCCCGTAGTCGGTCTCGGCCCTTTGCCGCGACAGCAGTTCGTTGCGCACGTCGCGCAATACGGCTGCCGGGTCGCGCTCCAAAGGATCGCCCCAGCCGCCCGCGCCCGCGAGCACATGGCGGAACACATCACCGCGCTTGATGTTCATGGTCAGCTTCGAGGTCAGCACGCGGTTCTCGGTGTCCGGGTTGAGATAGTTCTCCGAAGGCCCACCCGGGCTGCCGCCATAGAGGCCGAACGGCCGGTGGTCGCGCCGGTCCGAGCGCACCTGCAGTACGCCCTCGTGCTCCATGAAGCGGTAGTCGCGTTTGAACGGAACGCCGCCGCGATATTGGCCGGCGCCCGCCTTGTCCGCCACGAATTCATACGCTGTCAGTTGGATCGGATGCTCGGCCTCCGTCACCTCGAGCGAGTGCGACGCCATGTTGGCGAACATGTGCGAGTTTCCGTCGAGACCGTCGGCCCAAGGCCGAGCGCCCCAGGCGCTGCAGGTGAAATCGACATAGACGAACGGCTTGCGGTCCTCGTGATAGCCGCCGATCGAAACGCCGGTATTGCCGCCATCGCCCGCCGCCTTCACCCGGTCGGGCAGCATCATGGCGAGCGCGCCGAACATGCAATCGACCATGCGGAAACCCGTGAGGCCGCGCGCCGCGCAGGCCGCCGGCAACACGCCATTGCCGACCGTTCCGGGTGGGCAGATCACCTCGATGGCACGGAATACGCCTTCATTGTTGGGAATACCCAGCGGCAACACCGAGCGTACGCCCGTATAGGCCGCCGCCTTGGTGTAGGAGAGCGTATTGTTGATCGCGCCCTTGACCTGCGGGTTGGTGCCGGTCCAGTCGACCACCATGTGATCGCCGGTCTTGCGGATGGTCACGAACAGGCGGATCGGCTTGCCGTAGTCGACGCCATCATCATCGATCCAGTCCTCAAAGCTCCATTCGCCGTCGGGCAGTTGCGCCAGCGCGGCGCGAGTCAGCCGCTCCGCATAGTCGATGATTTCCTTCAGATAGAATGTCGTCTGCTTCGAGCCATAGCGCGCGACGATCTCGGCGAACTGCTTCTCGGCGATATGACAGGCCGCAAGCTGCGCGCGCAGATCGCCGAATACCTGAATCGGCAGTCGGACGTTCTTTTCGATGAACGTCATAATGGTCTTGTTCAGTTTTCCGGCCTCATAAAGCTTCATCGGAGCGATGCGCAGGCCCTCGGCATAGATTTCGGTCGAGTCCGACGCATTCGAGCCCGCGACACGTCCGCCGACATCGGTGTGGTGGCAGACCGTGCAGGCAAACGCGAGGCGCTCTCCTTCGTGATAGAGCGGCTTGAAAATGAAAATATCCGGCAGATGCATGCCGCCATCGAACGGGTCGTTCATGATGAAAACGTCGCCCGGCGCCATGTCGTCGCCGAAATGGCGCATGATCGATTCCATCGCGGTCGGCACCGAGCCGAGGTGCCCCGGCAGGGTCAGGCCTTGCGCGGCAAGCTTGCCGTCGGCATCGGCGAATCCGGTCGAATAATCCATGTTGTCTTTGAGCACGCCCGAATAGGTCGTGCGGAACACGGTCAGCGCCATTTCGTCGGCGATCGAAAAAATCGCGTTCTTGAACAACTCGAGCGCAATCGGATCGTGAATTTCGGTCACTCTTTAAATCTCCTCAACCCGATGGATCGCGCGTGGACGCGGTTCGGCTTGCCGATTTGGCCCATCTTGATGGCAACGCCTATGCTTTTGGCAAGCCCGGTCTATCGGCAGCCTGGCGCCAACCTAGGCACGGTTGCGCGAGTGCTGATTCGCTCGCAACCGAATGCAGGCATGCCGACATTTACCGGAAGGATCAGAACCGCCGTCAGGCGTGTTTCATCAGCTTGAGCGCCGCGCGGCCGTTCGGGCCGAACGGATTGGCAAGACTTTCGCACATCTCAAAATGGTTGAAGTTCGGCGCTTCAATCAATTCGACCGGCTTGCCGGCCGCCTTCACGGCGGCAGCGAAATCGCGGCTTTGGCGTTGAAATTCCGGAGTCTCGTTGGTGCCGTAAGTGACGATGATCGGCGCACGCAGCTTGTCGATATGCCGCAGCGAGCTCATCGCCTGCTCCATATCGTCGGTGAATTTGACGTAAGTACTTCGTTTGGAGAGACGCACGGGTTTCATGTCGTAGAGGCCGCTCATACAGAGGCCGCCCGTCACCATGTCGGCCGGCAATCCGAATTCCTTTTGCCAGTCCGTCACCAAGGCCACACCGCAAAGATGACCACCGGAGGAATGGCCACCAACATAAAAGCGACTGGTGTCGCCGCCAAAGCTGGCGGCATTCTTGTAGATCCACGCGATGCCGCGGCGCACCTGCTCGGCCATCATGCCGATGTCGCCGTTCGCCGCTCCCACCGCAATGAAGTCGAGCGCCACATAGTTGACGCCGGCACTGACGAAAAGCTCCGCTGGATATCCGTAGTCCTTGGCCTCGCCACGCAGCCAGGCACCGCCGTGGATGAAGACAAAGATCGGCGCGTTGGGCTTGTTCGCCGGATAGAGATCAAGCGCTTCCACTGCCGTCGGTCCATAGGCGAGCCGCTTCGGCGCGCCAAGATGCGCCCGCGCCTCATCGCTGCTGGAGGCGAGGCGCTTGAGCACCTGGCCCATGAGCGGCGCATAGACACTCTGATCGTAAGCGGCGTCGAGCTCGACCTGATCCATGTCCATCCACACGCGCGGGCCCTTCTCGTGGGCCGGCGGTCCAATCGGGCACACGTCGGCCAAGGCTGGCGTCGCGGCGATTGCGGCTGTGGTTCCAAGCATGGCGCGGCGTGTGACTCGCTCGAATTGTGTTTCGCTATTGCTCGGCATCTTGGCCCCACTCCGTGTGCTCGTCTACCAGTGGGGCATTGTTGAGGGAGGCGGTCAAGATCACGGAACGCGACCCTACGGGCTCGCTTCCCACTCGTTGCCCCAAACCTGGACGACGTGACCGGGCGCGGCCTCGCGATACTGCCGCGGCGGCGGCCGATAGTCGGGAGCGCGCACTGGACTCTTGATTTCATCGTTCGATACGCCGCGCTTCTCGGCACGGCGCGCAGGATCGGGGATCGGCACGGCTGCCATCAGCTTCTTGGTGTAGGGATGCTGCGGATTGCCGAAGACCGCCGCGCGCGGGCCGATCTCGACGATTTCGCCAAGGTACATGACGGCGACGCGGTGGCTCATGCGTTCGACGACCGCGATATCGTGGGAGATGAAGAGATAGGCAAGCCCCATACTCGCCTGCAGGTCGAGCATCAGGTTCACGACCTGCGCCTTGATCGAGACGTCGAGGGCCGAGACGGCCTCATCGGCAACGATCAGCTTGGGCCCCAGCGCCAGCGCGCGGGCGATGCAGATGCGCTGACGCTGACCTCCGGAAAACTCATGCGGAAAGCGCGACGCCATGTCCGCCGTCAAGCCGACGCGCACCAGCAGGTCGGCAACCCGGTCGCGCGCCTGCGACGCAGAAGCCAGGCCATGCGCATGAAGCGGCGCAGCAACTGCCGATCCGATCGACATACGCGGATTGAGGCTGGCGAACGGATCCTGGAACACGATCTGAACGCGCTTGCGCGTCTCGCGCAGGTCGCGGACATTCATGTCGAGAATATTTTCGCCGTCGACAAGCACCGATCCGACGTCGGGCTCGATCAGCCTGAGGATGGACCGGCCGGTGGTTGACTTGCCGCAGCCGGATTCGCCGACCAGCGCCAATGTCTCCCCGGCATGCAGGCTGAAGGAAATGTTCTCCACGGCGTGAACGCGGCCCGACACCTTGCCAAACAGACCGGAGCGGATGGCAAAGCGCGTTGTCAGGTTCTTGACCTCGAGCACCGGCCGCGCCGCGATCGCCGCGGTGTCCGGCGTCTCGGTCGGCTCGTCGGACGCACCCGTCACCTTGTCGACGATCGGAAAACGCATCGGCCGCGCTCGCCCCTGCATCGAGCCGAGGCGCGGCACGGCGGCGAGAAGTGCGCGGGTATAGGGATGGCTGGGAGCGGCGAAGATTTGCGTGGTGCGGCCGGTCTCGACCGCCTCTCCGTCATACATGACGACCGTGCGGTCCGCGATCTCGGCGACAACCCCCATGTCGTGCGTGATGAAGAGGATGGACATACCCTCTTCCTCCTGCAGGACCTTGAGCAGTTCCAGGATCTGCGCCTGAATGGTGACATCGAGCGCGGTGGTCGGCTCGTCGGCAATCAGCAGCTTCGGCTTGCAGGCCAGCGCCATGGCGATCATCGCGCGCTGGCGCATGCCGCCGGAAAAGCGATGCGGATATTCGTCGAAGCGCGACTTCGCCGCCGGGATGCGGACCTTCTCGAGCAGGCGGATGGCCTCGGCCTTGGCTTCCGAGCGCGATAGGCCGCGATGGTAGATGAGCGCCTCGGCGATTTGGAAGCCGATGGTCAGCACCGGGTTGAGGCTGGTCATCGGTTCCTGAAAGATCATGGCAACTTCGTTGCCGCGTACCTCACGTACCGCGGTGTCGGGGAGCGTCAGCAGATCGCGGCCGCCAAGCTTGATGCTACCCTGGATGCGGCCACTCTCCTGTGGGATGAGCCGCATGATGGAGAGAGCGGTGACGCTCTTGCCTGAGCCCGACTCGCCGACGATGGCGACTGTTTCCTTCGCCGCAACATCGAACGAGACATTGCGAACGACCGGCATCCATTGCGCCTCTCGCATAAACGAGGTGGTGAGATTGGAGATCGACAGGACCGGCGTGCTCATCCTTTGTCTTTCAGATGCCCGATTTGTTGCGCATGTCCGTTTTCGCAAAACCGGCGCCCACTTTTGCGGGACATGCGTCAGTACCCGCGTTCGCGGTCGACTAGGCCAGGCAGGGTTTCGCCGCGGCGGTGGCGCGCGATGGTCTCGAGCACATAGTCGACCGCCGATTCAGGGATCGTCATGCTGGCATTGTGCGGTGTGAGCAGAATGCGCGGGTGGCTCCAAAATGGGTGGCCGGCCGGCAGCGGCTCTTGTTCGGTGACATCGAGAACGACGGCCGACAATGCGCCGCGCTCCAGCGCGGCGATGAGATCCGCCTCGACCAGATGCCCTCCCCGCCCGACATTGACGAGCCTGGCGCCGCGCGGCAGCGCCTCGAACAAATCCCGGTTCAGGATGCCGCGGGTCTCGGCGGTCAGCGGCAGCAGGCAGACGAGGATCTCGGTCTGCGCCAGAAATTCCGGCAATGCGCTCTCGCCCGCATAGCAGGTCACGCCCGTTATGCTGCGCGGCGAGCGGTTCCAGCCGGTGAGAGGAAAGCCGAACGCCTTCAGCCGCTCCAGCACCGCCTGGCCAAGCAAACCGAGCCCCATCACGCCGACGCGCCGGCTCGCGGCCGAGATGATCTGGATCTCGCGCCAGACCTGATCGCGCTGCTGGGCGATAAATTCGACAAGATCGCGATGCAGTGCGAGCACCGCCAGGGTGGCATATTCGATCATGCTCTCCCGGATGCCAGGGTCGATCATGCGGACGAGCGGAATATGTGGCGGAAGCTGCATGAGGTCGAATTGATCGACACCAGCGCCGACCGAAAACAGCAGTTCGAGATTGCGGAAGGTCACCGCGATGTCGTCCGGCGGCTTCCAGACCGCCAGATAGCGCACCTCGTCGGGATTCCCGATATCCGGCCAGATCCGGAATGGAAGCTCGGGCGCGCGCGCCGCAAAGGCGCGGGCCCATTGCGTGCCGCGGACGGCGTTCGCCTTGTAGAGAAATGTCATGCCGCGGCCCGATCCGACAGCGTTAGAACAGACTGACAGGCGCAAGTGGCCGGCCATCGATGAGGCGTTCGTGGCTATATGCGGCCGGATCCATGAATGGCGTGTCGCCAGTGATGATCTCGGCGGCGAGCTTGCCGGCCGCGGGTCCGATGCCGAAGCCATGCCCGCTAAAGCCGGTCGCAAGGAAAAATCCCGGCAAGGTGTCGACCGGCGAAATCACCGGAATGGTATCGGGCGTGCAATCAATCGTGCCACCCCAGGCTTCGGCGATCTCGACGCCCTTCAGCACGGGATTTGATTGAATCAGCGCCACAAGGGCGGAATTGACCAACGACATGTCGGGCTCCGGATCGCGCACGCGCTCGGCCTCGAACGGCGAGGGCCTGTCGAGGCTCCAATTTGTGCCGCGCGTGAGCTGGTCGAAGAACGACTTT
>JBBWZU010000296.1:0-5938 GCA_039649225.1 Hyphomicrobiales bacterium
ATGGTCGTCGAAGCTCCGCAGCCGCGCGGAACCGAGGTACTGGTGCGTATCAGCCGCTGCGGCGTGTGCCATTCGGACGTGCATCTGCAGGACGGCTATTTCGCGCTCGGCGGCGACAAGAAGCTCGACGTCACGGGCGGCCGGTCGCTGCCGTTCACGCTCGGCCACGAGATCGCGGGCGTGGTCGAGCAGGCCGGCGCGGAGGCGGACGTCGAGAGGGGAAAATCCTTCGCGGTGTTTCCCTGGATCGGTTGCGGGCAATGCGCGGCCTGCGTGGCAAAGGAAGAGAATCTGTGCGCGGCGCCGCGCCATCTTGGCATCCAGGTCGACGGCGGCTTTGCCACGCACGTGCTGGTGCCGCATCCGCGCTATCTGATCGACCATGGCGAGCTCTCGGCGGCGCTGGCCGGCGCCTATATGTGCTCGGGACTGACGGCATTTTCGGCACTCCGGCGCATCGCCGAACATGCCCGGCGCGGGCCGGTGCTGCTGGTCGGGCTCGGCGGCGTCGGCATGATGGGGCTGGCGTTTGCGCGCGCGCTGTTTGCGCAGCCGCCGATCGTCGCCGACATCGATGCCGCCAAGCGCGAGGCCGCGCTCAAGGCCGGCGCCGCGGCCGCCTACGATCCGGCCGATCCGGCCGCGCGCAAGGCGCTGCTGAAGGCGACCGGCGGCGTGTTCGGCGCGGTCGATTTTGCCGGCACCGACGGATCGCTGACCTTTGCGTCGGGTGCGCTTGCGAAGGGCGGCAAGGTGGTCGTCACCGGGCTGATCGGCGGCACCTATACGACGCCGATCGCGATGTTTGCGCTGCGCGCGATCACCATCGAAGGCACGATGACCGGCACGCTGGCCGAAGCCGAAGAGATGATGGCGCTGGCGCGCGCCGGCAAAGTCCTACCCGTGCCGATCATCGAGCGTCCGCTTGATGCCGCGCAGGCCTCGCTCGATGACCTGCGCCACGGCAGGATCGTGGGGCGTGTGGTGCTGGTGCCTTAGCGCATGATCCCGAAAAGTGGGTACCGGTTTTCGGACAAGATCATGCGCAATATCAGCCGATCTTGCGCAGATCGGTCAGCAGTTCGGCCACGAAGCCCTCGAGATTGGGTTTCAGCACGCGCTTTAAACGTTCCGCGGTCAGGATCGCGCGCAGCCGCATGAAGCTCTTGTCGAGATCGCGGTTCACCAGCACGTAATCGTACTCGTTCCAGTGCGGGATCTCCTCGGCGGCATTCTTGAGCCGCCGGATGATGACGTCGCCGGAATCCTCCGCCCTGCGTTCCAGGCGATGCTTCAGCTCCGCGGCCGACGGCGGCAGGACGAACACGCTCACCACGTCCGAGCGCATCTTGGCGTAAAGCTGCTGCGTGCCCTGCCAGTCGATATCGAACAGCATGTCGCGGCCGGACGTCAGCGTCTTCTCGACCTCCTCGCGCGGCGTCCCATAGTAGTTGCCGTGCACCTCGGCGTATTCGAGCAGATCATCGGAATCGCGCATCGACTCGAAGCGGCGCTTGGAAATGAAATGATAGTGCACGCCGTCGATCTCGCTCGAGCGCCGCTCGCGCGTCGTCACCGACACCGACAGGCTGACGTTCTCTTCCTGCTCCAGCAGGTTGCGCGTCAGCGTGGTCTTGCCGGCGCCCGAGGGCGAGGACACGACCAGCATGATGCCGCGGCGGGCGATTTCGGATGGCGCGCTCATTCCAGATTCTGCACCTGCTCGCGGAATTGTTCGACCACGGTCTTGAGCTCAAGCCCGATATTGGTCAGCTCGACATCGTTCGACTTCGCGCACAGCGTATTGCTCTCGCGATTGAGCTCCTGCGACAGGAAGTCGAGCTTGCGGCCGATCGGTCCGCCGGTCTTGATGAGATGGCGCGCCTGCGCGATGTGCGCGACCAGGCGATCGAGCTCCTCGCGGATGTCCGCCTTGGAGGCCATCAGCAGGGCCTCCTGATGCAGGCGGTCGGGATCGAAGCGGTTCGAGCCATCGAGCAGAATTGCGATCTGTTCGGCGAGCCGCGCCTTGATGGCTTCGGGCCCGCGTCCGGGCACGGTCTCGGCGCGCTGCGTCAGCGCCGCAATCGTGTCGAGCCTGCCGCCCAGCACCGCGCCGAGCGCATCGCCCTCGTGGGCGCGCATCTCGGCCAGGCGCGTCATCACGGCGGAAAAGCCCGCCGTCACCGCCTCCTGCGCGACGCGGCGCTCGTCCTCGCCCTCGCTATCCTCGACCACTTCCATCACGCCCTTGAGCCCGAGAATGCCCTCGACGGTCGGGGGCGCTGCGTCGATGCGCAGCGCCACCTCGCGCATGGTGGAAAGGATCGCGGCCAGGACCGGCTCGTTCACCCGCACCACGGGCGCGACGCCGGTGCGCTGCACCGAAAGATTCGCATGCAGCGTTCCGCGCACCACGACGGCTTGCGCGCGCTTGCGCAACTCGGATTCGATGGCGTCCCAGCCGACCGGCAGACGCAGGCGCAGCTCGAGCCCCTTGGCGTTGACGGAACGCACTTCCCAAGCCCAGGCGTAGGGGCCGGTCGCGCCATCGAGGCGCGCAAAGCCGGTCATGCTCGCCAGCGTCATATCCGTCGAATCCCCTTGAAACGAGGTGAAGCCGGCGGACCTTAGATCATTTCGGGAGCAAGTGTGAAAGACGGCGCTACTGCGTCTTGGTGGCGGGGGGCGCCGTCCGCGCGCCCTGCTTGGTCTTGGCGGCCGCGCCAGCGCCATTCTTGCTGGCGGGCGCCGGACCCGATGCCGGCGGCACCGGGATCGGAGCCGCGGCAGCGGATGCCGGTTCGGCGAACGCATTGGCGCGGTCGGGAGTGGTGCTGGTGCCGCGTGCCTGCTGTTCGAACTGGCGCAGCTTGGTGACGTTGATCTGATGTTGCCCGAGGTTCTCGGCGAAGGCGTGCCCGCCGGTACCGTCGGCAACGAAGAACAGTTCCTTGGTGCGCGCCGGGTTGGCGGTCGCTTCGAGCGAGGCGCGCCCGGGATTGGCGATCGGTCCGGGCGGCAGGCCCTCGACGACGTAGGTATTGTAAGGCGTCTGCTGCTCGATCTCCGAGCGCATGATCGGGCGGCCGAGCGTGCCTTTGCCGCCGACCAGCCCGTAGATGATGGTCGGGTCGGATTGCAGCTTCATGCGCTGGCGGATGCGGTTGACGAACACGGCGGCAACGCGCGAGCGCTCATCCGGACGGCCGGTCTCCTTCTCGACGATCGAAGCCAGCGTCACCAGCGCTTCCGGCGTCTTGACCGGCACCTCGGCACTGCGGCGCTCCCAGATCTCCTGCAGCGCGCGGCGATGCATCTGCTGCATACGCTGGATCGCCTGCTCGCGCGTCGTGCCGCGCGGGAAGTTGTAGGTCTCGGGCAGCAGGGTGCCCTCTTTGGGGATCTCGCGAATATTGCCGGCGAGGAAGTCGACCTCGGCGAGGCGCGCGACGATCTGCTCGGAGGTCAACCCTTCCGGGATCGTGAAGGCGTGCTGGATCACCTTGCCTTCGACGATGACATCGATCGTCTCGCGCAGCGTGATATGCTGGGTGAACTTGTACTCGCCGAATTTCAGCTCGTCCTTGGCCTTGAGCACCAGCACGCTGCCGATAAAGACCATCGGCTGTTCGATGACGTTTTCACGGGCCAGCAGGTCGGCGATCTCGCGCAAGCCGAGACCCTTCGGAATGTTGACGATCTTGTCGCGGTCGAGCGGCCCCTGCGCCTCGATGCGGTGCTTGCCGTACTGATAGGCGACGGCCGCGCCGACCGCCAGAACCAGGATGATCGAGAAGATCGCATTGCCGATCATGACGATCGGGTGCCGGGCGCGGCGCGAAGGTCGCTTTGGTTCGGGCACGTTCTCGGGCTCCAATGCCGCACGCGGAGACCGCAAGGCAACGCGTCTCGCGTCCCCGGAGAGCGGTCCCTCGTTCGGTATGCCTGCGTCCGCCGTCATGTTTGCTCGCCGGCTATAGTCGGCAGGTTAAGTTTAAATAAGGCGAAAGGGTGGACCAACCCGTCCGCCGAGAATCAGCCCTGTGCACGGCGGAAGATCAATGACGCATTGGTCCCGCCAAAACCAAACGAATTCGACAACACCACGTCGATCTTGCGCTCGCGCGCCGTGTGCGGGACGAGGTCGATCGGTGTTTCTACCGACGGATCGTCCAGGTTGATGGTGGGTGGCGCGATCTGGTCGCGCATCGCCAGCATCGAAAAGATCGCCTCGACGGCGCCGGCCGCGCCCAACAGATGCCCGATGCAGGATTTGGTCGAGGACATCGAGATCTTGGCCGCCGCATTGCCGACGGCGCGCTCCACGGCGCCAAGCTCGATCGTATCCGCCATCGTCGAGGTGCCGTGCGCGTTGATGTAATCGATGTCATCCGCCGTCATCCCGGCGCGCTTGATCGCCGAGTTCATGCAGCGGAACGCGCCGTCGCCGTCTTCGGATGGTGCGGTGATGTGGTGGGCGTCGCCCGACAGGCCGTAACCGACCAACTCGGCGTAGATCTTCGCGCCGCGCGCCTTGGCGTGCTCGTATTCCTCCAGCACGACAACGCCGGCCCCCTCGCCCATCACGAAGCCGTCGCGATTCTTGTCGTAGGGGCGGGAGGCCTTGGTCGGGGTGTCGTTGTAGCCGGTGGAGAGCGCGCGGCAGGCGGCAAAACCCGCAATGGAGATGCGGTTGACCGGCGATTCGGTCCCGCCCGCCAGCATCACGTCGGCATCGCCGAGCGCGATCAGCCGTCCGGCATCGCCGATCGCGTGCGCGCCGGTCGAGCAGGCGGTGACGACCGCATGATTGGGGCCCTTGAGGCCGTATTTGATCGAAACGTGGCCCGAGGCGAGATTGATCAGGCGGCCGGGAATGAAGAACGGCGAAACGCGCCGCGGCCCCTTCTCGTGCAGCACCAGCGAGGTCTCGGCAATGCCCTCAACGCCGCCGATGCCGGAGCCGATCATCACGCCGGTCGCGATCTGGTCCTCGCGGCTTGCGGGCTTCCAGCCGGAATCCTCGATCGCCTGCGTCGCGGCGCACATCGCATAGACGATGAACTCGTCGACCTTGCGCTGCTCCTTGGGCTCCATCCACTGATCAGGATTGTAGGTGCCGTTGGAGCCGTCGCCGCGCGGAATCTGGCAGGCGATCTGGGCGGAAATATCCGAGACGTCGAACTTTTCGATCCGGCGCGCACCGCTCTCGCCCGCAAGCAGGCGCTTCCAGGTGGCTTCGACGCCGCAGCCGAGCGGCGTCACCATGCCCAGTCCCGTGACGACGACCCGCCTCATGCCGGCTCCTCGCAGCGTCCCGCGGCTTTTGCCGGACGGGTATGCGGCGACCGCGCAATCCCGGCCGCGCGAAAGCCCGCCGCTCTCGCCCGGCTCTGTCCTACCGCGCGGATTCCCGATCGGTCCAGCATCGGAAGATTATAAAGGGGGTGTCAGCTCTTGGCGTTCTTCTCGAGGAACTTCACGGCATCGCCGACCGTGAGGATCGTTTCCGCCGCATCGTCCGGAATCTCGCAGCCGAACTCTTCCTCGAACGCCATGACCAGCTCGACGGTGTCGAGACTGTCGGCACCGAGGTCGTCGATGAAACTCGCAGCTTCGGTCACCTTTTCGGCTTCAACGCCGAGATGCTCCACGACAATCTTTTTCACTCGCTCGGCAATGTCACTCATAGATTTCACCCTCGCGTTTTTCTCATTGGGCATCGCCGCGCGACCCGAGCCGTCGCGGCCTCGTCGTGGCAGAAGGCGGCTTGCAAACCGAGCGCTTCCGGAGGGTTCGTATGGTCGCCCCCATTGTGCCCAGTCGCCCCAACCAAGCCGGGTTCGGTTACCATACTTCCCCAAGCTTGGCCAGCGCACCCACTCCGCATCCACCACGCTGGTTAAGTGCGTGACTTATCATTCAAATCATCGCC
>JBBWZU010000312.1:0-3808 GCA_039649225.1 Hyphomicrobiales bacterium
CACGTCAACGGCATTCTGGTGCCCGGCGGCTTCGGCCAGCGCGGCGCCGAAGGCAAGATCCGCGCGGCGCAGTTCGCGCGCGAGCGCCACGTGCCGTATTTCGGCATCTGCTTCGGCATGCAGATGGCGGTGATCGAGGCGGCGCGGAACCTGGCCGGCATCGAGGAGGCCAATTCGACCGAGTTCGGCCCGACGCCCGATCCGGTGGTCGGCCTGATGACCGAATGGCTGCGCGGCAACGAGCTGGAGACCCGCCGGGCGGGCGGCGACCTCGGCGGCACCATGCGGCTCGGCGCCTACGCGGCGCATCTCGCGGCCGGAAGCCGCGTCGCCGAGATCTACGGGGCGAACGACATCTCGGAACGCCACCGCCACCGCTACGAGGTCAACACCGCCTACAAGGACCGCCTCGAGCAGCACGGCATGCGCTTTTGCGGCATGTCGCCGGACGGCGTGCTGCCCGAGATCATCGAATACGAGGATCACCCCTGGTTCATCGGCGTGCAGTACCACCCCGAGCTCAAATCGCGCCCGTTCGAGCCGCACCCGCTGTTCGCCTCGTTCGTCGAGGCCGCGATTACCCGCAGCCGGTTGGTGTAGTCCGACAAGCCGGTCCTGGTGCAACAAGCTGCTCATTGCGTCGTCGCGCCGGAATTCATCGCAAATCGAGAAAACGGCCGACCTCGGCCATGAAGGCAGCGCGTCCCTTTTCGGCCCGATCGAGATGAACGTAGTGGGTCGCGTCCCGGATCGTGACCGCACGCACGCTCGCGGCATTCTTCAGATCGCGTTCGAGCGTCGTGACGTCCTCCGGACGGCTCCAGAAGTCACGTTCCGAACGCAGGATTAACACCCGCGCGGTAATGGTTGCGGCGTCCCAGAGCTTGCGGCCTGACGCAAGTTCAAACGAGTCCGCCATGGCGCCGGATGGCGCACGGAATGCTGGTGGGTTGTGGTTCGCAGCCATCGGATCCGACGCAAGCGCGGCTTGCTGGTATGCCTTGACGAGCGTCGGGTCGTGCCACGCGGTCTTATCTTCCGACGGGATGGATTTGTCCCAGGATGGCAAGAGCGATTCAGCCGTGTGTTCCTGATAGGCCCCGAACTTCCCCCTGTTGAAGTGCGCTGGATCGCTTGGATCCGCCGCGTCGCTTCCCGGCCCCAGGGTCTTGTGGCCCACATGCGCGCCATAGAGACCGTTATAGATCACAAGATGGCTGACGCGATCCGGGTTCCGGCTTGCATACATGCCAGCCCAATGAGCGCCAGTCGCCCATCCAAGAAGTGCGACGCGAAAGGCGCCGGTGCGTGCCCGGACTGTATTCACGACGGTCCCGAGGTCTCGCACGACTTCGTCCGAACGGACGAGCGCGCCGCCGGATTTTGGTCCGTCCTGACCCGGTCGGCTCGAGCCGCCATAGCCGCGCGCATCCATGATAAAAACGCGGTGCCCGGCGCGCGCGAGGTCGGCGGCAAGCGAGCCGCCGTCGACGGGAAGGTCGAATGACGCAACGCCCGGCACACGGGCGCCGTGCAGCAGAATCACCGGGACGCGTTCACGGCCGGCCTCGCTGCGTGCGACCTCGCGGACTGCCAGCGTGATGCCTGGTTCGCCCTGAATACGGGAGTCGTGGCGCTGGATCTCCGCCCGCCCCGGATCGGACAGGACCGCGAGAGCAGCGGTACCGGCAAATGCCGTTGTCGTGAGTTTCATCTCCATTCCTCCACTCGGTGGTGTTGGTTGTGGAGGTAGGACGGGCCTATGATATTTATAGGAGCGCTCCGGATATGCCTTGATATGTTAGAGATATCAAACATCGAAATCCGGCAACTGCGCCAGTTTGTGGCCCTTGCCGAAGAACTTCATTTCCGCCGCGCCGCCGCGCGGCTTGGAATGGCGCAGCCGCCTCTAAGCCAGGCCATTCAAAAGCTCGAAAAGGAAGTCGGCGTGGAATTGCTCGATCGCTCGCAGCGCCGGGTGCGGCTGACCGACGCGGGCGTCGTTTTTCTTGCGGAGGCGCGCCGAACAATCGTTCAGGCTGCGCGTGCCGTCGAGACGGCGCGGCGCGCCGCACACGGTCTGGCCGGGTCGCTGCGAGTTACCTACGTCGGAGCCGCCACCTACGACTTCCTGCCCGGTCTGATTCGGGCCTATCGGGTGCATTATCCCGACGTCGAGCTTGAACTCATGGAGCGAACAACGGCGGCGCAGGCGCGCGCGCTTCAGCGCGGCGAGGCCGATGTCGGACTCGTCCGCCCGCCTGTTTTCAACGCAGACGACCTGCATTGCGCGCCAGTTCTGCGCGAGCGTCTCGTCGTCGCGTTGCCGGAGGATCACAGGCTGGTCAAGGAAACGACTATCGAACTGCGTGATCTCGCGGACGAAAACTTCATCATGTTCCCGGCGCATGAAGGCCCAGGCTTTCATGCACGCATCGTCTCCGCTTGCGAGGCGACGGGATTTTCACCACGCGTTGTCCAGCGAGCCGTTCAAATGCACGCGATCGTGGCGCTCGTCGTCGCAGGCTTGGGCGTGGCGCTCGTTCCAGCCTCGATGCGCAGCATGCGCCAACTCGGGGTCGTCTACCGTGAGATCGATAACTCGCCGGAGACACTGCACGTCGATCTAGCCGTCATGTGGCGCCGTGGCGAGCCCTCATCGGTCGTGACCGCATTTTTGAACGTGGCACGTTCGTTCAGACTTGCGACGGCTGAAGCGCCACGCGCAGACTCCGTCTGACACGATCGAGCCTTGTCGGCCGCCGTAGCGTCTAATGCTGCGCCATGCCGTATTTACTGCGCCGCATTCTCAAAACCACCGCGCTGATCCTTGTCGGCGCGATTGCGGCCGGCTGGCCGACAGGTGATGACGTGGCGCATGCCGAAAATGCCAGCAGGCCGCAGGCCATCCAGTATCCCTGGACCGGCACCGAGGACGAGATCGTCGTCAATCTGGCGATCGGATCCTGCGCGACTCGCTCATGAACTGGCTGGCCACCGAACGCGGCGTTCACGCCGAGACGCTGCTGGTGTCGGCCGGCGCCATCGCGGGCTTTGCGGCGCAGGCCGCGATCCTCGAGCGCATCAAGTCACGCGATGTGCCGGGTGCCACCAAGGATATGGCGGGAGCAGATCTCAGCAGGCTTCTGAGCGAGAAAGGCCTTGCGGTTCTCGTCACGGCAAAATCAGGCGAGACGTATTACTTCGGCGACCTGATCAACGGCTACCTCGTCAAGCAGGCCACGACGGTGAATTATCACCTGTTCGGTATTCTGGCGGCGGCCATCCAGGATGGCGTGCGGTACGAGGAACTGCCCGACCCGCGTCCGATGTTCCGGCATGCATCGCAGACTGTCGGCACGCCGGAATTCGGCATCCTGCATCCGCCCCAGAACCTGTCTCCGCAGCTCACGCCGCGCCAGGCGCTCGATCAGTTTTGGCCGCGCACAAAATTTATCTTCGAGCGCATGGACGGGCAGGGCGTCGTCGAACCGGCCAAAGGTAAAAGCGTGCGGCCGGAATATTGGCCGCTGATCGCGGCGCTGGTGGCGCGGCAGTTTCTGCTCCTGAGCAAAGACACCATCGATCCGCGGGTCGGCGTCGGACTGATCATGGAATCCGCGATCGTGATGTCGAAGGTCGATCCAAAGACCGTTCCCCCAGGTGGGCCTGAGGGGAAATAGCGCGGCCTTAGATCCGCACCACCAGCTTGCCTCCAGCGGCGTCCGATTCCATCAACCGGTGCGCGTCACGGATGTCCGCAAAGCGGAAGACCTTCGCGGGCCGGGCCTTGTAGCGGCCGGCGGCG
>JBBWZU010000318.1:0-7037 GCA_039649225.1 Hyphomicrobiales bacterium
CTGCAATACGAATTGCAGCGCACGCTCGAGGAGCGCGGCAACAAGAAGGCCGAGTTGTCGGTGCTGGCCGAGGCGCAGCCGGCGGCAGGCGCCACCTCGTTCACGCGCCAGCAGGCGCCGCTCGGCCTTGGCCACGCGGTCTGGTGCGCGCGCGACATCGTCGGCGACGAACCGTTCGCGGTGCTGCTCCCCGACATGCTGATCAAGGGCGAGAAAAGCTGCCTTGCCCAGATGGTCGATGCCTATCAGGACCTCGGCGCGAATGCGAACCTGCTCGCCGTCGAGGAAGTGCCGGAAGACCAGACGCACATGTACGGCATCGTCGGCATCGGCAAGCAGAAGGGCAAGGCGTTCGAGATCACCGAGATGGTCGAGAAGCCGCCGCGCGGCAAGGCGCCGTCGAACCTGATCATCACCGGACGCTACATTCTGCAACCGGAGATCTTCGGTATTCTGGCAAACCAAAAGAGCGGCGCGGGCGGCGAGATCCAGCTCACCGACGCGATGATCACGCTCGCCAAAACCGCGCCGTTTTACAGCTACAAATTCGATGGACGCACGTATGACTGCGGTTCGAAGATCGGCTTCCTGGCGGCGAATGTCGCCTATGCGCTCGACCGCGAGGACATCGCGCCGGCGTTCCGCGAGGAGCTGAAGCGGCTGCTGAAATAGCCTCATGCTGAGGAGCCCGCCATAGCGCGGCGAAGACGCGCGTAAACGCGCTTGTGGCGAGGCGTCTCGAAGCATGAGATCGCCGCCATCCTTCGAGACGCGCGCCAAGACGCGCTCCTCAGGATGAGGAAACCGAGATCAGCGCTGCATGCGCATGCCGAGCAGGAAGACCGTCGCGTTATAATCGACGCCGATCGGCGTCGTGGAACGCAACCATTCTTCGCGCACTTCGCCTTTGACCTGCATGTCGCGATTGAGCTTGTAGGTGATCGCCGCCGATACGGCGTAGCGGTCATCCTTGCGTTCCGAGCCGACGTAATCGTCGAAGCCGTAACTGAACTTGATCGCGCCGACGAGCCAGCGGCGGAACGCATGGTCCACCTCGATGCTGCTGTTGCGCGTCAGCACGCCCGCGGTGCCCGGCGTGGTGGTCTCCTGCGCGACGGTCGCGGCGGTCAGCTTGACGTTGGTCAGCGCACTCATCGCATAGATCAATGATGCGTCGAACGTAAAACCCTGCAATTGCTTCAGCGTCGGGTCCTTGTAATTACGTTCCAGATAGCCGAGCGCGACCTCGCCGGTGAGCTTGCGCGAAAATTCGAACGTGCTGCCGCCCTTCAAGGTCCAGCCCGTCGAGTCGCGTTGCAGGCCAAAGCGATCCACCGCGATATCATGCTCGCGTGAATCGGCCGCGACTTCGACGAACGGCTTGAGCCCCGGCATCAGATCGTAGCTGCCGCGCAGCGTGCCGCCGAAGCGATTGAAATTGCGGTCGGCGTTGCTGCCGGTGGTGCCGTCGGTGAAGGACGAATCCTGGTACTCGGTGCGTTCGGCCGTTCCCTTGGCGGTGACCTCGATCCGATTGAAGCGCTGCGTGACGCCGGCGGAGCCGCCGAGCGTCGTGAAGATCGGAAAGCGCGTCACCCCGGCCTGCACGTTCGGCGAGCCGGGATTGTCGGTGCCGACCACCAAAGTGCCCTCGCCGATCAGCGAGGTGTTGCGCAAGACATCGAGCCGCCCGGTGACTTTGCCGTCGAGGCTCGGCCGATCGAGTTCCGGCGTTTGATCGTAAGTGGTGTAGGTGCCACGCAGCGTCGCCGTGACCTCATGGCGCGTCCAGTCGGATTTCGCCAGCACTTCGGGCGCAACCGTGCCGAAGAACGATGCTTTCGCATTCGGAACGCGCGCCGGATTGGTATCGTAGCCGCCCGTCACCTCAACAGCCGGGAGCACGATGAATGCGCCGCCTCGCAGGCCGAGCTGCGCATAGGGGTCGTCTTCCGCGGTCACGCGACGGCGCAGCAGCGTGGCATAATTCGGCTGCAGCACGGCCGTATTGACCGTGCCGGCGATGCCGCCCGTCGCGGTGCCGTCGGGGATGCGTACCAGCTTCGCGCGCAGTGGCGTCAGTGCGGGCGGCGCCGCGGCCGCCACGACGGCTTTTGTCGGTTTGCTGTCGGTCGGATTGATCTTCGCGCCGGTCGGTGGCGTCGTGGTCGAGAACGAGCCCGGCGGACCGGCGGGCGCAGGCGATGCAGCGCCGGACAGCGGCAGTGGCGGCGTGAGCGTACCCGGCACGCGCACGATGGCGCGCGATGGCGCTCCGGGGCGGCGGGTGTTGGTCGACATGAACCCGGTGCGGCCCGCGCCCGATCCGGCGGGATTGCCCAAGCTCGGGATCTGGCCGTTCTCCGGATCGGCAGAGGCCGGCGCCGTTCCGGCCTGCGTGCCGCCAAGCTTGGCGTTCTGGCGATCGCGGCGCAAGGGCGGCTTGACGCGCACGTTATCCGGCTCTTCGCCGCTGTCCTCGAACGCAGGCCGCAACCCGGTGGCGGGCGGCTTGGCGTTTTGAGCGGACGCATGGATGGCCGCCAGCGCGGCCAAAAGCGCGCTCGCGCCGGCCCGCTTCACAAGCCCAGTCACCACTCCACGCCGCACGTGACACATCCTTGGCGCCGCGCAGAGCGCGGCATATGGTTAATGGATGTAAAACCAGCATGGTTAACGTCACGTTTCGGGGCGGTCGCGCGGTCCGCGATTCCATGCTATCTTGCTTGTATTCCTCACATTCCGGGCCGAGAGTTCCTTGATGGCAGAGCCGAAACGCGACATTGACGAAACACCGCAAAGCCCGCACGCGCGGCTGTTGATTGAATCAGCGCTGCGCACGCTCGACACCGAGGCGAGCGGTATTTCGGCACTCGCGGCCGCGGTCAATGACGCACTCGCCCAGCCGATCGTGGCGGCGGTCGAGATGATCCGCGCGGCGCGTGGCCGGTTGATCGTCACCGGCATGGGCAAGTCCGGTCATATCGGCCGCAAGATCGCCGCGACCTTCGCGTCGACCGGCACGCCGGCCTTCTTCGTTCATCCGGGCGAGGCGAGCCACGGCGACCTCGGCATGATCACGCCCGATGACGTCATCATGGCGCTGTCATGGTCGGGCGAGACGGTCGAGCTCAAGGACCTGATCAACTATTCGCGCCGTTTCCGCATCAACCTCATCGGCATCACGGCGAGCGCCGAAGGCGCGCTCGCGCAGGCCGCCGACGTCGCATTGGTGCTGCCGCAGGTGCGCGAGGCCTGCCCGCACAATCTGGCGCCGACCACCTCGTCATTGATGCAGCTTGCGCTCGGCGACGTGCTCGCGGTCGCGCTGCTGGAGAGCCGTGGATTTACCGCGTTCGACTTCCGCGCCTTCCATCCGAGCGGCAAGCTCGGCGCGATGCTCGGCTTCGTGCGCGATATCATGCAGACCGGCGATGCGGTTCCGCTCGCGCCGCTCGGCACCAAAGTGTCCGACGCGATCACCCAGATGTCACGCCGCGGCAGCGGCTATGCCGCCGGCTGCGTCGGCATCACCGACCACGACGGCAGGCTTGTCGGCATCATCACCGACGGCGACCTGCGGCGGAATATGCGGCCCGATCTGCTCGACCTTAGCGTCGACGCGATCATGACGCGCGACCCCAAGACCGTTGCGCCCGGCCAGCTCGTGAGCGTGGCGATGGAGATGCTCAACGCCTCGAAGGTCTCAGTGCTGCTGGTCGTTGAGAATGCCCGTGCGATCGGCATCGTGCATTTCCACCATCTGCTGCGCGCGGGCGTAGCTTAGCTTTTCGTTTGAGCATGATCTTTTCCGAAAACCGGTTCCCACTTTTGGGGATCATGCTCTCGCTCCCTACACTTTCTCCACCACCAGCGTCGCGGCATCCGCGCGCACGACCTTGACGCGGCTGCCCGCCGGACTGTCCGGACCCGACAGGCGCCAGATCGTGTCGTCGATCTTGACGGTGCCGCTGCCGGCAACGATCGGCTTTTCCAGCGCGAACTCGCGCCCGATGAATGCGTCTGCCCGACGGTTGAGGAACGGCTGATCGCCCGGCTTTTCGACGCTGCGGGCAAAATGCCGCCACAGCGGAATCGACGCCAAGGCAAAGGCCGCGAAGGCGACAAGCTGATATTGCCACGGCCATATGACGAAGCGCGAGATGATGCCGACGAGCAGCGCCGAGAGGCCGAGCCAGAGCATGAAGGCGCCCGGCGCGAGCAGCTCGATGATGAAGAAAGCCGCCGCGGCGATGAGCCAGTTCCAGGCGCCGAACGAGACCAGATATTCGATGATCATGACACTGCCTGCTCAGGCCGGCGGCGAATAGCCGGGCGTGGTAAAGCCGCCCGGTCCGGTCGGCTTGCGTGGGGTCGGCGACACGGTTTTGGGCACTCCGCCGCCTCCATCTCCGCCGCCAAACGTCGCCTTGGCGATCTCGCCGATGCCGGCGAGCGAACCGAGCACCGCCGTCGCCTCCATCGGAACGATCAGCACTTTCTGATTCGGCGAGGTCGCCAGCTTGCCGAAGGCCTCGATGTATTTCTGCGCGACGAAGTAGTTCAGCGAGGCAACGTCGCCGCGCGCGACCGCTTCGCTGACCATCTCGGTTGCCTTCGCTTCGGCTTGTGCGAGGCGCTCGCGCGCCTCGGCGTCACGAAACGCGGCCTCGCGCCGTCCCTCGGCCTCGAGGATCTGCGACTGCTTGGCGCCTTCGGCTTTCAGGATCGCCGACTGGCGCTGGCCTTCGGCAGCCAAGATCTCGGCGCGCTTTTCGCGCTCGGCCTGCATTTGGCGGCCCATCGACTGCACCAGGTTCGCCGGCGGCACGATATCCTTGATGTCGATGCGATTGACTTTCACGCCCCAGGGCGACACCGCCGCGTCGACCACGCGCAGCAACCGCTCGTTGATCTCGTCGCGATGCGAGAGCATCTGGTCGAGGTCCATCGCGCCCATCACCGAGCGAATGTTGGTCATGGTCAGCTTGATGATGGCCTGATCGAGATTGGCGATTTCGTAAGACGCCTTGGCGGCGTCGATCACTTGGAAGAACGCGAGCCCGTCGACCGTCACCGTGGCGTTGTCCTTGGTGATGACGTCCTGCTGCGGAATATCGATCGCCTGCTCCATCATGTTCATCTTGTGGCCGATACGGTCGATAAACGGCATGATGAGATTGAGGCCCGGCCGCAGCGTGTTGGTGTATCTTCCGAACCGCTCGACGGTCCAGTTGTAGCCTTGCGACACGGTCTTTACGGCGGAAAAGATGACGAAAATGACAAGCGCCACGAGGGCGAGAACAAAGATATCGAAGCCGAACATTCAGGGCTCCTGTTGTCGGTCCAAGCGCGCCGATTTGCGGACGCACCAATGGCCCGCGATCTTACGACCGCAGGTATGACTGTATTTAGTCGCCGTCGCAAACCCCCCGGTTCACCGTCAGACCCAGCCCTTCAGCTCGCGCTGCACAACGTGCGAAATCACCGTCATGCCGGCCTCGCTGTCATTGAGGCAGGGAATCGCGGCGAAATTCTCGCCACCCGCGTGACGGAAATATTCGGCATTCTCGCCCGCAATCTCCTCCAGCGTCTCCAGGCAGTCCGCCGTAAAGCCCGGCGTGACGATCGCAAGGTTCTTCACGCCGCGCGCGGCCAGCGCCTTCACGGTCACGTCGGTGTAGGGCTGCAGCCATTCGGCAAAGCCGAAGCGCGACTGGAACGTGAGCATGAAGCGGCTCTCGTCGAGCCCGAGCCGCGCGCCGAGCAGTCGCGCGGTCTTGTGGCACTGGCAGTAATAAGGATCGCCCTTGATCAGGTAGTCCTTCGGCACGCCATGAAACGATGCCAAGATGACTTCAGGCGTGAAGGCAAGCTTCTTCAATTCCCGCTCGAGCGAGTCCGCGACCGCCTCGATATAGACCGGATCATCATGCCAGGGCGGCGCGATCCGCACCGCCGGCTGCCAGCGCATGGTCTTGAGCGTGTCGAACGCCTTATCGCAAACCGTCGCCGAGGTGGCGGCCGCATATTGCGGATAGAGCGGCACGATCAGGATGCGCTCGCAGCCTTGTTGCTGCAGCGCTTCGAGCCGCGAGGCGATCGACGGGTTGCCGTAGCGCATCGCCCAGTCGACGGTGACGCGGCCGTCCACGGCCGCCAGCATCTGGCCAAGCTTTTCGGACTGCGCGCGGGTGATGGTCTTCAGCGGCGATTCGTCGCGCTCGCGGTTCCAGATCTTCTCGTAGTCCTTTCCTTTCCGGCCCGGCCGGACGGTCAGGATGATGAGATTCAGGATCACCCACCATTTGAGGCGATTCTCCTCGATCACACGGGCATCGGAGAGAAACTCCTTCAAATAGCGCCGCATCGACCAGTAGTCGGTCGCATCCGGCGTCCCGAGATTGACGATCAGCACGCCGATGCGCCCGGACGCCGCCGCCGGATGGTCCGCCGGCCGCGCCACGGCTTGTGTATTCGTCAAGATCTCGTTCATTGCGTTGCGAATTTCTCGTCTATTCAGAGCTAGCAGCCCATATTACACGCATGTTAAGGGGCAGCGAGAAAGAACAATACACCCCATGATCAATCGCCGAACATTCCTATCGACCTGCGCCTCTGCGGTGGCACTGCTCGCCTCCTGGCGCCCGGCATGGGCGCAGACGACGAATAGCGCTAACGTCACATTCATCCTGTTCAATGACTTCTACCTGATGGGCGAGCAGCCGTTCCCGGACGGCAAGACGCGCGGCGGCTTCGCACGCCTTGCCGCGATCATCAAGGCCGAGCGCGCCAAGGCGGCCGCCGAAGGCCGCACCGTCATCGTGGCGCATGGCGGCGATACGCTCTCGCCCTCGGTGATGTCCGGCCTCGACCATGGCGCGCACATCGTGGCGCTCACCAACATGCTCGCGCCGGACATATTCGTCGCCGGCAACCTCGAGTTAGACTTCGGCAAGGCGATTTTCCTCGAGCTCATGGCCGAGGCGAAGTTTCCGCTCTATGGGGCGAACCTGCGCGATGCCACGGGTGCGACT
>JBBWZU010000319.1:0-3120 GCA_039649225.1 Hyphomicrobiales bacterium
GCCTTGATCTGATTGAAGCCGCGGCCGAGCCGGATCACCACGCCTTCGACACCGCCGTCGCGCACGATCAGGTTCGAGCCGAGCCCGATCACTGTAACGGAAATGTCGCGCGGCAGATTTGCCAGCAAATAGGCAAGGTCCGCCTCGTCCTCCGGCATGAACAGCGCCTGCGCCGGACCGCCGACGCGAAACCAGGTGAATTCAGCCAGCGGCTGGTTCGCAAGCAAGCGGCCGCGCAGTTGCGGCAGCCTGGATTTCAGATCGGGAAGGATGTCGGGGAACATCAATAAAGCCAGCTTGCGTATTCGGGATTGGTGCGAACCCTCTCGGAAAACAGCCACACCATGCGATCATTGAACCAGGTTTTTCCGACCAGAATGCAGGTCGTGCATACAGCCATCACGACTAGATCCGAAGTAAAGATACCCCAAGCCAAGGCGGGCAGGCTGACACACGAAGAGGCCGACATCGCATAAAACACAAGCGGGTCCTGCTCCGGCAAAAATCGTCGCCCTTCCCTGAGCCATACGCGTTCGCCAAGAACCGCCATCGCGCTCCAGTTCCGTGTCGAACGCGGTGGCGAAAACAGCCGCGGGTTGATGATGAGGAACACGATCGTTGCGGCGACTGGCGCGAGCGACCACCAGCCGAGCGCATGATAGCTCCATATCGCGGCGACCAGCACGGGAAGCGCCGCGTAGCGCGTCCACACGCTCCACGGATTGGCATGCCGCATCCAAGTTTGTTCGCTGAGGATCACCGGCGTCCTCCTCATCAAAGCGCAGATCAGCCCAACCCCTTCAATTCGCCCGGCAGCGCGTAAGCCCATTGCGTGATGTTACCCGCACCGAGAAACACAACGTAATCGCCCGGATTGGCGATATCCTTGATCATGCCGGCCAGTGCCTGGCTGGCTTCCAGCGCCGTCACGTTACGATGGCCGCGCGCGCGCAGGCCCGCGACGAGTGAATCGCGGTCGGCGCCTTCGATCGGCGCCTCGCCGGCCGGATAGACATTCGCAATGATCACCGCGTCGGCATCATTGAAGCAGGTGCAGAACTGATCGAACAGCGCGGACAGCCGCGTGTAGCGATGCGGCTGCATCACGGCGATGATCCGGCCTGCGGCGGACTCGCGCGCGGCCTTGAGCGTCGCGGCGATCTCGACCGGATGATGGCCGTAGTCGTCGAACACGATGACGCCGTTCCACTCGCCGGTGCGGGTAAAGCGCCGCTTTACGCCGCCGAAGCCGGAAAGGCCCTTGCGGATCTGGTCGTCTGTCACACCGAGCTCGCGCGCCACCGCGATGGCGGACGTTGCATTCAGCGCATTGTGCTTGCCGGGCATCGGCAGCGAGAGCCCGGATATCTCGTGCACCGCGTTACCCGAGCGATCGCGAAACGCGACCGAGAACTGCGAGCCGCCATCGACGTGCCTGAGACCGACCAGCCGCGCGTCCGCCTGCGGGTTCTCGCCGTAGGTGACGACGCGGCGGTCCTCGATCCGTCCGACCAGCGTCTGCACCACCGGATGGTCGGTGCACATCACGGCGAAACCATAGAACGGCAGGTTCTCGACGAAGGTCTGGAACGCCTGCTCGATCGCCTCGAAGGTCTTGAAGTGGTCGAGATGCTCCGGGTCGATGTTGGTGACGATCGCCACATCGGTCGGGAGCTTGAGAAACGTGCCGTCCGACTCGTCGGCTTCGACCACCATCCAGTCGCCGCCGCCGAGCCGCGCATTGGTACCGTAGGCGTTGATGATGCCGCCATTGATCACGGTCGGATCGAATCCGCCGGCGTCGAGCAATGCAGCCACCATCGAGGTGGTGGTGGTCTTGCCGTGCATGCCGGCAATCGCGACGCAGCTTTTCAGCCGCATCAGCTCGGCCAGCATCTCGGCGCGCCGCACCACCGGCAGACGCCGCGCGCGCGCCGCGGTCAGTTCCGGATTGTCGCGCTTGATCGCCGTCGAGACGACGACAACGGCCGCCGCGCCGAGATTGCCTGCCGCATGGCCGACCGTTACCTTGGCGCCCCTGTCGCGCAGCCGCTTGACGTTGGCGCTGTCGGCCGCGTCCGAGCCCTGCACCGTGTAACCGAGATTGATCAGAACCTCGGCGATGCCGCTCATGCCGATGCCGCCGATGCCGACGAAATGAATCGGGCCAGTGTCGCGCGGCAATTTCATGAGAACGATCTCCGAACAGGAGCGATATCAGGAAAAAGTGGAACCGGTTTTTCGTCCGACATCGCGACCAAAGCAAAAACTAGCGGGATGCCGGTATCACATTCGCCACGCGCAATACCAGATCGGCGAGGCGGTCGGCGGCATCGAGCACACCGGCGGATTTGGCGCCGGCCGCCATGGCGGCAAGCCTGGCGGGGTCGGCTGCGAGCCTGCTGACTTTGTCTGCGAGACGTTCGGGCGTGAAATCATCCTGCTTGAGCACGATCGCGCCGCCCGCCGCGCCAAGAACATTGGCGTTGGCAAGCTGATCCTGATCGAGCGCGCCGGGCAGCGGCACCAGGATCGCCGGACGGCCGATCGCCGCCAGCTCGGCGACCGTCGAGGCACCGGAGCGCGACACGATCAGATGCGCCGCCGCGATACGCGCCGGCAAATCGGAGAAGAACGGCGCGACCTCGGCTTTCACCCCAAGCCCCTGGTAGGTTGCGGCGACGCGCTGCTCGTCCTCGCCCCTCGCCTGCTGCACGATGCTCAAGCGCGCGCGCAATTCGGCCGGCATTGCGGCGACGGCCAGCGGCACGATGTCGGACATCACGCGCGCGCCCTGGCTGCCGCCGGTTACCAGCAGATTGAAAGTCCCTGCCGCGTCCAGCTCCGGATACGCAATTGCCGCGGCCGCGATCACGGCCGGACGAATCGGATTGCCGGTGAACGTCGCTTTGGCGGAAAAAGCCGCGTCGAGCGTGATGCCGGGGAAACTCGTCGCAATCGCGCTCACGCGGGAGCTGAGCATCCTGTTCGCCCGTCCCATCACGGCATTGGCGTCGTGGATCACGGTCGGAATGCGCCGCAGGGTCGCGGCGAGCACCGGCGGCAGCGTCGGATAGCCGCCGAAGCCGACCACTGCCGCGGGCCGCGTCCGGCGCAACA
>JBBWZU010000344.1:0-5929 GCA_039649225.1 Hyphomicrobiales bacterium
TCGCCATCGAGACCGAGCAGCGCGACGGCGTCGTCGCTCAGCGCGATCTCCTTGGCGTTGCGCGAATAGATGCCGCCGCCGCGCGACAGATAATCCTTGTTGTAGTCCTGCCAGCTCGAGCGCGACAGGTCGAACAGCCGCTGGCGCTCATCGAAGCTGCGCTCCGGATCGGGATTCGGATCGATGAAGATGTCGCGATGATCGAACGCCGCGACCAGTCTGGTGGTCCGCTCGCGCAGCATGCCGTTGCCGAACACGTCGCCCGACATGTCGCCGACGCCCGCAACCGTGAACGGCGTCCTGGTGATATCGACGTCCATCTCGCGGAAGTGGCGCCGCACGGCTTCCCACGCGCCCCGCGCCGTGATGCCCATCTTCTTGTGGTCGTAGCCGGCCGAGCCGCCCGAGGCGAAGGCATCGCCGAGCCAGAAGCCGTACTGCGCCGAAATACCGTTCGCGGTGTCCGAGAAAGTCGCTGTGCCCTTGTCGGCGGCGACGACGAGATAGGGATCGTCATTGTCGTGGCGGACGACATTCTCCGGATGGATGACGCCATCGGGCCCGAGATTGTCCGTGATGTCGAGCATACTCGAGACGAACAGCGTATAGGCGGCGGTGCCCTCCGCCTGCACGGCTTCGCGCGGACCTGTGGGCAAAAACTTCGGCACGAACCCGCCTTTGGCGCCGACCGGCACGATCACGGCGTTCTTGACCTGCTGCGCCTTGACGAGACCGAGCACCTCGGTGCGGAAATCCTGCGGCCGGTCGGACCAGCGGATGCCGCCGCGCGCAACCTTGCCGAAGCGCAGATGCACGCCCTCGACGCGCGGCGAATAGACGAAAATCTCGTAGAGCGGTTTTGGCAGCGGCAGGCCATCGATCTTGCGGCTGTCGAACTTGATCGCGATGGTCGGCTTCGGCTGGCCGTTCTCGGTCTGATAAAAGCTCGTGCGCAGCCCCGACATCACGGCGTTGACGAAATGGCGCAGGATGCGGTCCTCATCGAGGCTTTCCACCGTGCCCAATGCGGTCTCGATCTCGGCCAGCAGCGCGGTCTGCCGCGCGGCGCGCTCTTCGGTCGTGGTTTCGATGCGCGGATCGAAGCGGGTGTGGAACAGCGTCACGATCTGCGCCGCGATGGCGTGATGGCGGCGCAGCGTGGCCCACATGTAGTCTTGCGAGTACGCGATGCGGATCTGGCGCAGATAGCGCGAAATGGTGCGCACCAGCGCGACGTCGCGCCACTGCACGCCCGCGCTGAGCACAAGCGCGTTGTAGCCGTCATTCTCGGCGCGCCCGCGCATCACCGCCATGAAGACGGCCTCGAGCCGCGCCTTCAACGCTTCGAGATCGAACGCCGCGCCATCGGCGCGTTCGAGCATCATATCGTGCATCCACACTTCGGCCGCGCCTGCATCGCCGGGCTCGATCCGGTAGGTGCGCTCATCCACGACCCGGAAGCCCATATTCTCCAGGACCGGAACGCGCTCGGAGAGCTGGATTGGCTTCTCGCGGCTCCACACCTTCAATCCGGCGCCGGCTCGATCGACATCGCGCCGCAGGTAGAAGTCCGCGCCGAGCGGGCGGATCGGCGACAACGTCTCGATCAGGCGGATGTCGGCGACCGCGACCGGCGGCACGTATGAATCCCGATAGGCGATCGGAAATGCATCACGGTAGCGCCGGACAAGCTGCTGCGCCTTGACCGGATCATGGACCAGCATCAGCGCCTCGGCGAGGCCGTCGGTCCAGGTGCGCACCAGCGCCTCGACCGCCTGCTCGAGCGTCGCGCGTTCGGGGTTCGGGGTCTCGCCGCCGGAGCGCGCGATGATGAAGTGGACGCGCACCAGCGGCCCTTCCGGGAAGAACGGATAGAACGCCGCGACTTTGCCTTTGTAGAGACCGGCCAGATAGGCCCCGATCGCGATGCGCGCCGAGGAGTCGTAACGCTCGCGCGGCACGAACACCAGGACCGAGACGAAGCGGTCGAACCGGTCGCGCCGCGCCAGCACACGCACGCGCGGGCGCTCGTCGAGATGCATGATCGCGAGCACGAACTGGTAGAGCGTATCCTCATCGATCTGGAACAGCTCGTCGCGCGAATAATTTTCCAGCACGGCCGCGAAGGCTTTGCCGGAATGGCCGTCCGGATCGAAGCCGGAACGGCGCATCAGGTTGTCGACCTTGCGCCGCAGATAAGGGATCGAGCGCGTCGCGCGCGTATAGGCCGTGGAGGTGAACAGCCCGACGATACGGAATTCGCCGATCAGCTTTCCGTCTTTGTCGAACCGTTTGACGCCGATGTAGTCCATGTGCACGCGCCGGTGCACGCGCGAATACACGTTCGCCTTGGTGATGATCAGCGCCTTCGGCTCTTTGAGAAACGCCATCACCTCGGGCGTGATCGAGACCAGCTCGTCGCCCCGCCGCAGCACGCGTACGTCCGGCGCGCGCAGAATGCCAAGACCGCTTTCGAAGATCGGCTCGTAGTCGTCCTCGGCGGCATTGAGCGCATAGTCGCGCACGCCGAGGAATGTGAAGTTATTGGCGACCAGCCATTCGAGGAACTGGGTTGCTTCCGCGATCTCTTCCACGGGAAGCGGCGGCGGGTTGTTCTTGACCTCGGCGATGACCTCGCCGACGCGCGCGAGGATCGGCCGCCAGTCCTGCACGCACACGCGGACGTCATCGAGCACTTTGCCAAGCGCCGCGACGATCGCCGCCTGGCGTTCGGTATCCTCGACGCGCTCGACATGGATGTGGACAAAGCTCTCGCGCCGCGCGAGGCCGACGGCCGGTCCCTCGCCGCGAAAGCCGACCAGTTCGCCGGTGTGGTCGCGTTCCACCGTGAACACCGGATGCAGCACGAGGCGTACGTCGAGGCCCTGCTCGGCCAGCTCGGCCATGATCGAGTCGAGCAGGAACGGCATGTCGGTATTGATGATCTCGAGCACCGAGACGGTCTTGATGCGCTCCGCGCCGATCGGACCCGGGCGCGACTCGAGACGAATCTTGGGAATGCCGGCGGTGCGCTGCTGCAGGAACAGCCAGGCGGCTTCGGCGAGATCGGCAAGCTCGCGCGCCTCGTAGCGCACGACGTCCTCGGCCGGCGCGCCGGCAAACAGCAGCGGCGTGAAGCTCTCCGGCATATCGCCGCGCAGCCCCTTGAGGATGGTGCCGGCCTGCTCGACCAGCCGCCGCGCCGCGTATTCCTCGTCGCCGCCGAACTGCGCTTGGATATTCATGCTTCTCTCCCGGCCGGGCGGGCATCGCGTTTACGACTCTTCCCGATCCGCGTGGTGACGTCGAGGGGATATCACGCGGATCGGTCCGATTCGCGGCGATTTTGCCGGCGCGCGGAAAGCGTTACGTTGGCACCGACAAAGAACCGCAAGGGAGCGCAGAGGATGGCGAAAACTGCCAGCAAAACCAAAGAGATCGCGGATAAATCCGACAAGGCTGCGCGCGCCCGGTCGACCGCGCCGGACTCCGGCGTTCCACGCCAGGGGGACCAGCGCGTGATGGCGCTCGATTTGGCCCCGGGCACGCTCTCGCCCGCCATGCAGGCGTATTTCGACAAATGCCAGGAGAAGCTCGGTTTCGTGCCGAACGTGCTGCTCGCCTATGCGTTCGACAACGCGAAGCTGGAAGCCTTCGCGGCGTTCTACAACGATCTGATGCTGGCGCCCTCCGGCCTCTCCAAGCTGGAGCGCGAGATGATCGCGGTCGCGGTGTCGTCGCAGAACCGCTGCTACTATTGCCTCACCGCACACGGTGCCGCGGTGCGCACCTATTCGGGCGATCCGGCGCTCGGCGAACTGATGGTGATGAACTACCGCGCCGCGACGCTCACCAAGAAGCAACGCGCGATGCTCGACTTTGCGGTCAAGCTCACCAACGAGCCCTGGGGAATCGAGGAAGAAGATCGCGCGGCGCTGCGGCGCGTGAAGTTCACCGATCGCGATATTTTCGACATTTCGGCAGTGGCGGCCTTCTTCAACATGTCGAACCGTGTCGCGAGCGCGACCGATATGCGGCCGAATGCGGTCTATCACGGACAGGGAAGATAGGTCGCCCCGCGAGCTATGTCGTACGCGGGGCACGACTGAGCGCAGAGCACCTTCCCGCGAGTGCATGGCTGACGCTTCGGACTCGCGTCTCCACCCTTGTTAGGCTGATCGCGGACCGCAAAGCGGCCGAACCGCGAAGCGGCACGATAGCCAAGGGAGGCGACCTTGAGAACAGTTTTGGGCGGCGCCATTGCCGCCGTGATCGCAATGACGACCGCATCCGCGCAGACCCAGCTTGTCAGCGAAGACATCATGGTGAAGTCCCCGGACCCGGGGATCGAGATTTTCGTGCGCAACAAACGCCCCGCCAGCATGACGTCGTTCCGGCCCGAGCGGACCGTCGTCTTCGTGCATGGTGCGACGTATCCGGCGCACACTGCCTTCGATCTCAAGCTCGGCGGCCTCTCCTGGATGGAATACATCGCGTCGCACGGTTACGACGTCTATCTCCTCGACCTGCGCGGCTACGGCAAATCGTCTCGCCCGAAGGAGATGAGCGACGACCCGAAGGCTAATGCGCCGATCGTACGCGGCGACACCGCCGTCAAGGACATCGGCACGGTGGTCGACTTCGTGCTCGCGCGGCGCAACATTCCGCGCGTCAATCTGATCGGCTGGTCGTGGGGCACCACGCTGATGGCGACCTACACGACGCAGAACAACGCCAAGGTGGAACGGCTGGTGCTCTATGCGCCGGTATGGATCCGCACGACGCCGTCGCTGGTGCAAACCGGGCCAGGGCCGATGCCGGCCTATCGCACGGTGTCGCGCGATGCCGCGCTCGGGCGCTGGCTGACCGGCGTGCCGGAAGACAAGAAACAGAACCTCATTCCGGCCGGCTGGTTCGACCAATGGGCCGACGCCACCTGGGCAACCGATCCCGAGGGCGCCAAGATGAGCCCGCCGGTGCTGCGCGCACCGAACGGCGTGATGCAGGACGGCCTCGACTTCTTCGGCGCCGGCAAAGCCTATTACGATCCGGCCAAGATCACAGTGCCGACGCTGCTGATCCATGCCGAATGGGACCAGGACACGCCGCCCTATATGGCGCAGACGCTGTTCCCGCTGCTCAAGAACTCGCCCGGCAAACGCTACGTCGCGCTCGCCGAAGGTACGCACACCATCGTCATGGAAAAGAACCGCATGAAGCTGTTCGAGGCGGTGCAGAGTTTTCTTGATGAGGCAGGCGGGTCGTAGACCATACTCCGCTCATTCCCGCGCAAGCAGGAATCCAGGACACCACGCACTACAGGTGATTGTCGCTCTGGGTCCCGCTTTCGCGGGGACGAGCGGAGATTTGGTTCTGCCTCGCAAGTCAAATCTCCACCAGCCGGTCCGGCAGCTCATCCGGATTGATCGATCCCGGCTCGACCGGAAAATGCTGCGCCAGCACGGCGCCGCATTGCTCGATCGCCGCAACGAAGCCATCGCCCGGGCGGCCCGCCTTGATGGCGGACACGAGCGCGGCGACCGCCGTGTCCCACACGTCCTGCGACACCTTCGCGTTGATGCCGGCATCCGCGATGATCTCGACATAGCGTTCCGCGACCGCCGCGAAGATCAAAACGCCGGTGCGCTTTTGCGTCTTGTGCATGCCGTGCGCCCAGAACTGGCGCATCGCGGCCGCATGCGCGCGCTCCCGCTTGGTGCGGCCCGGCACGATGTGAAAGCGGATACCGGGCTGCGACAAGCCGATTGCCACCGCACTGAACACGACGAGCTGGATGATATAGACCGTCGTCGCCGACCACGCCGTACTGGCGATCAGCGGCCATGGCACCAACAGAGCGAGCGCCGCCGCCCAGGCGATCGGCACGAGGCGATAGCCGCCGGCGTTCTGCGCCAGCACGCAATAGAGC
>JBBWZU010000347.1:0-7171 GCA_039649225.1 Hyphomicrobiales bacterium
CGCCCGCGGCGACCTCGGCTACTCGCCCCCGCCCGGCGTGAAGGTCGAGTTCACGTAACCCACGCTCCGAGGCGGGCCGCATCGCGACGCCCGAAGCAAGGTTTTACCGCGGAGGACGCGGGGGATACGGACGCGGTAGGGATGCGCATAACTGCGCACCCCCCGCACAGAACCGTACGTGCGGCTTTCCCGCATACGGCTCCCACCTCGGGTGGATGACGGCAAAGCGCTGCCGGGGCCAGAGGTGAAGGACCTTTGGTTTGGGGAGCCAGTCGTCGGCAAGCTTCTTCATGCGGGTCCAGTTGAGAGCACTCTTTTGGCTACGGCGGCGTAGTATCCGCCACCATTTTCGAGTGACCTCGTCCCGGAACGCCACGAGGGCATGCCGGTTGGTCGGCACCGCATGATAGTTGAAGTAGCCGCGGACAACCTGCATCAGCCATTTCCCTTGCACGGGGATTGACCGGTGCATGCGCCGTCGTAGTTCCTGCTTGATGGCTTGCAACTTCGCCCGCATGCGATCGCGCCGAGTCCTGCGCTTGAGCAGGAACGTGCCTCGCCGCGATTTGCCGCAGATGAAGGTGAAGCCAAGAAAGTTGAAGGTCTCCGGCTTGCCGAGCCCACGACGCTTGCGGTTTTCCGCCGCATGGCGCCCGAACTCGATCAACCGGGTCTTCTCAGGATGCAGTGACAGCGCAAACTTCTCCAGCCGCGTGTGCATCTCGTCCAGGAAGCGCCGGGCGTCGGCCTCGTGCTGGAATCCGACGATGAAGTCGTCGGCATAGCGCACGATGATCATGTCGCCCGTGGCCTCATGCTGTCGCCAGCATTTGACCCACAGATCGAGAGCGTAGTGCAGGTAGATGTTGGCAAGCAGCGGCGAGATCACCGCCCCTTGCGCCGTCCCCCTCTCACTGACGTTCACGACCCCGTCTTCCAGGACGCCCGCCTTGAGCCACTTGCGGATCAGGCGGATGACACGCGGATCGCCGACCCGATGTTCGACGAACCGAATGAGCCAGTCCTGGCTCACCGTGTCGAAGAACGCGCGGACGTCGGCGTCCAATATGAAGTTCACCTTCCGGTGCTCGATCGCGACCACGAGCGCGTCCATTGCGTCGTGTGCGCCGCGGCCGGGCCGGAACCCGTACGAGAACCCGAGGAAGTCTTCCTCGTAGATCGCGTTCAGCACCGCGACCGTTGCCCGTTGGACGATCTTGTCCTCAAGGGCGGCGACCGCGAGCGGGCGCTGTCGCCCGTCAGGCTTGGGTATGTACACCCGCCGTGACGGCAGTGCCCGATACGCTCCCCGATGGACCCGCGCATGCAGATCCTCAAGATTGCGCTCGAGGTCTGCTTCGTAGTCCCGACACGTCAGCCCATCCACGCCCGGCGCCGCGTTCCGCTTCAATTCGCCGAACGCCTCCCCGAGCAGGTCGACGTTGATGTGATGGAGGAGCGAGGTGAACCTCTCCTTCTTCCTTTCCCTTGCAGCTTGCCGTATGCGTTCCAGTCCCTGTGACACGGCTCCCCGGCTTTGTATCCGGCCCGTGCTGGATTGGCGCGCATTCCCCTCGGCCTCGGCCCTTGGCTCCACCGGCTCCGTGGCGGATCGCTCCGCTTTGTTCGCCGGCTTCACAGCTACTATGGCCTCGCCCGACGTCCCACGTCCGTGCGTCATCGGCTTCGGCTCCTCGCCTTCCCGATGCGGACCGCCAGCTTCATCTCTTGACGGCCAGACGCGGGACCTCCCAGGTTCCGACGCGTTCCTTTTGCGCGTGATGGGCTCTCCGACCCCGGCAGAGTGGCAGTGCCTCGCATATCGGTCCTGCTCATGTGGCGTTCGGCTGCAAAAGAGAACCTCCGCCTCCGCGACAAGGGCATTTCGGGGCTCAATCACCCACCCCACGCAACAGCTGTGTACGCTTCGCGGCCGGCGTCGCCGCCGGGCTCGCGCAACACTTGCTTCCAGGCGGCTCGCTACGCCCTACCTGGGTTGGACTTTCACCAACTGAACGCGCCAGCTTCCTGGCACACCCTTTGCCCGCCCTACGAATTCGCTCCTACGCAAGGCCGCCAACCGCGCCTTCGAGCAGGCCCCAGGCCTCCGCGCCGAAGCGCTCCTTCCATTCCTTGTAGAAGCCGGCATCGCGCAGCTTGGCGCGGAAACTGTCCGGGTTGGTCTTGTTGAACGCGAGGCCTTTCGCCTGAAGGTCGGCCTGCACGGTCGCATTCAGCGTCTTGATGTCGTCGCGCTGCTTCATGCCGGCCTCATTGATTGCGTCGCTGACGATCTTGCGCACGTCCTCCGGCAGGCCGTTCCAGGCGCGGCCGTTGGCGATGAACCAGAAACCGTCCCAGATGTGATTGCTGAGCGCGCAGTGCTTCTGCACCTCGTAGAGCTTGGCCACCTGGATGATCGGCAGCGGATTCTCCTGCGCGTCGACCACTTTGGTCTGCAGCGAGGTATAGACCTCGCTGAACTGCAGGCTGGTCGGCGCCGAATCCAGCGCCTTGAACATCGACAGGCTGAGCGGGCTCACCGGAACGCGGATCTTCAGGCCCGCCATGTCCTTCGCGGCCTCGATCGGCTTGCCGCTGGTGGTCATCTGGCGAAAGCCGTTGTCCCAGATCTTCTCGAAGGCGAACAAATTCACCTTCGAGATCGCAGCGCGGACATGCGCGCCGAGCGCGCCGTCCATCGCCTTCCAGACCTGGTCGTAGTCGGCGAATGCAAAGCCGACCGCATTGATGGCGGCGACCGGCACAAGCGTGGCGATCACCAGCGCCGACGGCGTGAAGAACGTGATGCCGCCGTTGCGCACCTGGCTCAGCATGTCGGTGTCGCCACCGAGCTGGTTGTTGGGAAAGATCTTGATCTCGACGCGTCCGTTGGTCTGCGCCTTGACGCGGTCGGCGGCCTCCTGCGCCCGGATGTTGAGCGGATGGCTGAGCGGGAGATTGTTGCCATATTTGAGCTCGATGTCGGCCGCGCGCGCGATGCGCGGCATGCCGAGGACGGACAGAGCGGGCGCGCCGGCCAGCGCGCCGAGAACGGCGCGGCGAGTAACCTTGATCATTCGTTTCTCCCGGATTGCGACTTGATTTGGTTGCGGTTTTCTTGGAGCGACGATAGAAATTCGAAATGATGGGCGTCAAACTCATTTCTTGATGGCTTTTGATGGCATTACGGCAGGCTCCTTCCCGCAAGAAACCCGCATGACGGCGCGCCCGCGGCGCCGCCGCATGGCGAAAATCGATGACGTGGCGCACCTCTCCGGAGTGTCGACCGCGACCGTCGATCGCGTACTCAACCAGCGCCCCGGCGTGCGCGCGATCACGGTGCAGCGCGTGCTGCAAGCGGCCGGCGAGCTCGGCTACATCACGGACAGCACGCTGCCGGCGCAGGCGCTCAAGCCTTGGCGTCTCGCCTTTTTGCTCCCCGCCGGGACGAACCGGTTTCTCGGCATGCTGGGGCGCTCGATCGGCGCCTCACAGGATCGCTTCGCTTCGTTCAACATGCGCGCGCGGGTCGACTACATCGAGAGCTTCAAGCCCGACCTGCTGGCGCAGCATTTGCGGCGCGTCGGACGCGAGGTCGACGGCATCGCCTTCATGGCGATCGAGCATCCGGCGGTGCGCGAGGCGGTCGATGCGCTCGCCGAGCGCGGCGTGCCGGCGGTAACCCTCATCTCCGATGTCGCGAACACACGGCGTGTTGCCTATGTGGGGCTCGACAATCGCTCGGCCGGACGCACCGCCGGCTATCTCATCGCCCGCTTTATCGGCGCGCGCCCGGCCAAGGTCGCGATGATCGCCGGAAGCCTGAGCTATCGCGCGCACGAGGAGCGCGAGATGGGTTTTCTGCATTTCTTCGAGGAGATGTTTCCGGCGATCCAGGTCGTCGGCCTGCGCGAGGGCCACGACGACGAGGCCAAGAATTATCGCCAGACCAAGATGCTGCTGGCGCAGCACCCGACCCTCGCCGGCATCTACAATATCGGCGGCGGCGCGGAGGGCATCGGCCGCGCGCTGAAGGAGGCCGGACGCCAGTGCGAGGTGGCTTTCGTCGGCCATGGCCTGTCGCCCGACACGCGCGCAATGCTGATCGACGGCACGATGGACGCCCTCATCACGCAAAATCCGCTGACCTCGCTGATGGACTGCGTCACCATCTTCAGCAACCTGCGCGCCGGGCGGGTGCCCGCGGAGGGCACGACCCGCTCACGCACCGAGATCATCCTGCGCGAGAATTTGCCTTAGGCTTGATCCCGAGCGCTCGGCCGCGGCTTCTCGATCCCCGGGAGGCCGCCAATCCGCTCGGCGAGGAAATCGACCAGCAGCCGGACGCGCGCGATGCCCGCACGCTGCGGGACGATCAGCATGCTCAGCGGGACAGAAGGCAGCACATAGTCCGCAAGGATCGCCACGAGCCGGCCGGTTGCCAAAAGATCGTCGACCAGCCATCGATGCGCGGGTGCGATGCCGCGCCCGGCGACAAGGGCCTCGCGCGCCGCGAGCCCATGATCGACCCGAAGACGTCCGCCGAACGGCACCGCATCACGCACGCCGCCTGGCCGCTGCAAAGCGAGCGCGTCGCTGCCCGCTACGTTCGACATCCGAATGCCTTCATGGCCGGACAAGTCCCGCGGAACGGTCGGTGTCCCGCGCGCCGCCAGATAGTCCGGCGCCGCCACGAGCAGACGCCGGGATTGGCCGAGAGGGCGCAGCTTCATGGAGCTGTCGGTGAGCGGACCCAGCCGCAGCGCGATATCGACGCCCTCGCGGACCAAGTCGACGCGGTCGTCAGTCAGGCTGAGGTCGATCCCGATGTCCGGATAGCGGTCCTGAAACGCGAAGATCAGCCGCGTGACGTGCAGGACGCCGAAAGCCGCCGTGCAGGAGAGCCGGATCGTGCCGGCCGACGCGCCGCGCGTGCCGCGCGCCTCATCGCCGGCCTGCTCGACCAGGCGCAGGATTTGGATGCTGTTGGCATAGTAGCGGCTGCCTTCATCGGTCATCATGACGCGCCGGGTGGTCCTGCTGAGCAGCGGCACGCCAACCGCCTCCTCAAGCTCGCGCAGATGCCGCGTCACGGTCGACTGTCCGATGCCGAGCTCGCGCGCAACCGCCGACAGGTTTCCGCGCTCGGCCACGCGCACGAAGGTGCGCATCCGCTCGAATGTGACGTCCGATCTATCCATTATCCGGCACAATCCTATCCATTACAAAGGTATGGCGGATGGCCAGACATAGCCCATTTGGACAGTCAGTTTCCAATTTCGGACCTAAGGAATCGCTGCCCCATGAAAGTTCTGCTTGTTTTCGCTCATCCCGAACCGCGCTCCCTCAACGGTGCGCTGCGCGACGTCGCCATCGCGGAACTCGCGGCCCAGGGCCACGACGTGCGGGTGTCCGACCTCTATGCCGACGGCTGGAAATCCGAGGTCGACCGCGCCGACTTTCCGGCGCTGGCGCCGGACGCGCGGCTCAAGCCGGCTGCCGCCTCCGGCGAGGCCTTTGGCGCCAATGCCCTGACCGATGATGTCAAAGCCGAGCAAGAGAAGCTGCTGTGGGCCGATGCCCTGATCCTTCAGTTTCCGCTCTGGTGGTACAGCATGCCGGCGATCCTCAAAGGCTGGGTTGATCGGGTCTATGCCTATGGTTTCGCCTATGGCGTCGGCGAGCACAGCGACAAGCATTGGGGCGACCGCTTCGGCGAAGGCACGCTGGTGGGAAAACGCGCAATGCTGATCGTGACCACCGGCGGCTGGGAAGACCACTATTCGGCTCGCGGCATCAACGGCCCGATCGACGATCTGCTATTCCCGATCAATCACGGCATTCTCTATTATCCAGGATACGACGTGCTTCCGCCGTTCGTGGCCTACCAGGTCGATCGTCTCGATGCGGCCGGCTTCAAGGTCGTGGCCGCGCGCCTGCGCGAGCGGATGCGGACGCTCGCGACCGCGGCGCCCATTCCCTATCGGCGGCAGAATGGCGGCGACTATCTGATCCCGAGCCTTCGGCTCCGCCCCGGCCTCGGCGATCCGAGTGCGACCGGCTTCGCGCTGCACCAGAGCGGCGCCGACGCCGCCGCCAATGTGGTGGCGCGTCGTTATCCGCCTGAGGCGCAAGACCTCAACGTCCGTTCTGCTCAGACGATGTTTCAGGCGTGGTGAATGAGACCGATGGCGGTCTTTTTGTCCACGGGCTTGGCGAAGGCGGACTTGCCGACGTTGATGCCGCCATAGATGAGTGCGCCGCACAGGGCGAGGCCGACCGCGATGGTGGCGACGGCCGGCGCGTAGCCGATCTGCCCACCGTAGTCGGTGAACAGCTTGTTGTAGATCTCTTTCATGGGGTTCCCTCTGGTTCCCGAAGCGGTGCGGTTTCTAGATTGTTATGCTTCGGTGGACGCAGACTAGCATGCCTGCGCTGCTTTGCTTCGATATTCGCACGGAAGATGGACCAAAATCGCGCCACCACCCGGCTACCTTGCTGCGTTTCGAACTTCGGTTCCAGGCGCGTGCGCAGCCTGCGATTTTATTGCGCTTTCCCGCAGAAATTCTGAGTCTGTCGCTCTCGCTCGTTCAGAATTGAGGATGTTCTAGAACTCGAGCGGATCCTTGCCGTGACACTCCCCCGGTCGGCCTCGAGCACAGTCTCATTGGCGAAAAGGACGCACGGAGGCGGCGCGCATGTTCGAAGGTTTCGAGACCAAAGTCGTCGATGTCGACGGCATCGCGATCGCCTGCGTTGTCGGCGGCGCGGGACTTCCGGTCCTCCTGCTGCACGGCTTCCCTCCGCCAAGCCCAAAGCCCACCCGATTGCTCCAATTATTCGTTCCGCGCCTTTGCGCTGGATCAGCTCGGCTTGATGCGGGGGCTCGGATTTCCGCGCTTCCATGTCATCGGCCACGACCGCGGCGGACGGACCGCGCACCGCCTGGCGCTTGATCATCCCGACTGTGATGGACATCGTTCCAACTTATGCGATGTTCATGGATACCAATCGCAACCTCGCCGCCGCCTTTTGGCATTGGTATTTCCTGGCGCAACCCGAGCCGTTTCCCGAGCGCCTGATTGGCAACGATCCAGACTTCTTCTACGAGACCTGCCTCGTCGGATGGGCGCAACGCGCATCGACGATTTCGATCCCGAGATGCTTG
>JBBWZU010000371.1:0-9264 GCA_039649225.1 Hyphomicrobiales bacterium
TCGCGCGTGGAAGTCATGATGCCCTCCTTCAGCTCGCGGATTCGATCAGCGCGAGACCTTCACCCCGCCAGTGGCCGACGCTGGTCACGACAACCTGCGTCAGCGCCCCGGCCATGTCCCGCTCCGTGCCGGAGCGGTCGACGGATGGGAACAGGCTGCCGTACCGCAAGGCAATCGCCGCGAGAGCGATGTTGAGCACGAAGTTCGGTTCCAACCCGTCTCCAACATGGGTTCCGGTCGCGCGGACGGCAAGATCCGGCTTTGAGGCGAGAAACGCACGTTCTTCGGACGTCGCGGGTTCGAGCCCGGTCGCTCCCGAGATCACCGCAGCTCCGGACGCGAGCGGGAGCTTTGCCCACAACGTCTCCAGGGTCTTGCCGATGTCGCCGTTCCGGCGCCGGCTCTGCTCCGACTGCACCGAGGAGATGCGCGCGAACGGCTTGGCGCCGCGCTTTTCGGCATGGCTTTTTTCTTCCAGCACCAAAAATGCGCCCATCGACCCCAGCGCCATGCCGCCGCCTTTGGCGGCGCGCTCCCAGATACCGGCCGGCTCGCCCTGCCAGAGGCAGCCATCGACGAGGTAGTGCAGGATGATGTCGAGGCGTTCGGCATTGTAGGCGCCGCCGACCAGCGCGATGTCGCTTTGGCCGGCCGCGATGCGTGCAAGGGAAATGCGCACCGCATCGACGCCGGCGGATTCCTCGCCCATGAACGTGCGCGACGAACCCGTGACATGGTGCACGATCGAGATGTTGCCGGCCATGAGATTGGACAGCTGCGCCAAGAACAGCGTCGGCCGCAGGTCGTTGGTCAGCCGCTGATTGAGGAACGCGGCCGGATTTGGCGCGCTGGGCATGCCGGACAGGATCGAGACGTCGACGTTGAGATCGCGCTCGCCGCCGCCGGCCGCGACGATCATGTCCATGCGCGACAGGAGCTCGGCGTTGCCCTTCACGCCCGCGCTGTCGAGCGCGAGACCGGCCGCATAAGTGCCGATCCGCAGCCACGGCTCCATCTGGCGCTGGTCGCCTTTTTTCGGAATCTGCTTGTCGAGGTCGAGCGGCACGACGCGGTGCACCACATAGGGCGCGAAGTCTTCGGCGTCCGCCGTGACGGTGCCTTCGGACAGAGCCTGCCAATGCGCGTCCGGTCCTTCACCGAGGCATGACACGATGCCGATCCCGGTGATCCAGGTCTCGCGCGCGTCAGACATGAGGCACGGCCTCCAGCGGATACTGGATCTGCTCGGCGATCTTTTCCATGCTCGCGCGGAACTGCGGGTTCGGGAACGGGATCAGCCGGAAGGTCAGCTCCGCGTTGCAGACGAGCTTGCCCTCATGGCGGATCTCCGCCTTGGTGACCGCAAAGCCCGAGCCGTCATGCAGCAGCTTGGCGCTGACCGACAGCGACTGGCCGGGCGTTACGAAGGAGCGCAGCTTGGCTTCCTTTACGGAGGCAAAGAAGGCCATGCGGGTAAACTTGTGCAGCCCCATCAGCAGCCAGCCCGAGGTCTGCGCCATCGTCTCGATCAGCAGCACGCCAGGCATCAGCGGATAGCCCGGGAAGTGCCCCTCGAAAATCGTGGACGTGGTCGGAACGTTGGCTTCGGTACGGATCGTGTGCTTGTCGAGATCGAGGTCGACAATTCGGTCGATGAGAAGAAAATACTCGAGACGCATGCAACCTCGGTTACGCCGGCGCGGCCTTGGCGGCGATCAGCTCATCGATGCGCGCGCAGAGATTCTTCAGCACGAAATACTGCTCGGTGGTCGCCTTGCCGTCGTTGACTTCCTGGGTCCACTGCTCGAGCGGCAGCTTGATCCCGAACGCCTTGTCGATCGCGAAGGCGATGTCGAGGAAGTCGAGGCTGTCGATACCCAGGTCGTCGATGGCGTGGCTTTCCGGCTTGATCTTGTCGCGCTCGATATCGCAGGTCTCGGAAATGATGTTCGCCACGGTGTCGAAAGTCGAAGACATCGGCAACCCTCTGAAATGTGTCGGTTTTCGGCAGCCGCGCTGGAATCGCGCACATACCCCCCGGCCGGGTGCTTGGCCCCCGTCCGCCCGTCTTAACCCTTGTCGCCCGTATAGCCAAGGGTCTGAACGAGTTCAATGGCGCGGCTCGCGCTTGCGGCAGCTTGTTCGCGCAATTCCGCATCGTTGAATGCGATCGAGGCCGTCGCGGATCGATTCACGATCCGTCCCTCGGTATCCGGTCGGCCGCGCCGGGCTGGCCGCGCCGTTCATGATTCACAAGATATTTCTACAGATGACTGCCGATCAATTTGAGGAACGGATAATCGTAAATGTCAGGCAGATCGATAAGTGAAATTGATGCGAGCGATGAATTATTCAACAGAAGCGTTCATTACATGGCCGCTTCGCATCTCTAGGCTGCGATACTGGGGCAATCGTCACATTATTACCTTTTTGTCGTCTCTTCGAGGCCGATATTGCTGGCCAATCGGGACCCCTCATCCACAAACAAAAGAGGGCACCGCATATGCTTGCGCGGAAACTTGGATATTTGGCTGTAACTGGATCATTGCTTTTCTCCTGTGCGACCGTTGCCGAAGCGAAACATCGCTCTAAGCTTTCTCATCGCTCCACTCATTCGGCTTCCACCGAACATCACGCATCCGGCACGTCCGGAATGGCGTCCGTCTACGCGTCCAGGCGGGACGGCTATGCTGGCGGGCGCTCCGCCAGTGGCGAGCGCGTGCATTCGGGTGCCCTCACGGCCGCTCACCGTTCTCTGCCATTCGGCACGATGGTCCGCGTCACCAACCGTCACAACAACAAGTCGGTCGTGGTGCGCATCAACGATCGCGGCCCGTTCGTGCGCGGACGCGTGATCGACCTCACGCCCGCCGGAGCCAGCGCGATCGGCTTCTCGGGCCTCGCGCCGGTCACCCTCTCGGTCATGGGGCGGAGCTAGCGGCTTCTCGATAAGAATCAAATCGGGCTGGCGGGCGGCGTGATCACATTCGCGCAGTTCCGCCGGCCCGACAGCACACAGTCCTGATTTCTGCGCATCTCGGCAATCGACGCCGCAAGCCAGACCCCGATCGCGACCAGCAGGACGCAGAACGCGAACGCCAGGCCATTGTTGATCATGCGCTGGCGGTAATTGTCCGGCTCCTCGCTGCGCGCGTATTTTCCCACATCTTCGACCGGCGAATCATCCGGCGCTCGCGGCGGCACGCGCGGGCGCGCCTGATCGTGCCGCCGAAATGGCAGGACCCGGCCTCTTTCGTCATCATCCGGCTGTGGCGCGTGCGACGGCATGTCTGGTTTTCAAAACCTGCGTGGCGGATTTGCACCTTGCGGGCCTGTTAATTCTATCACCTTTGGTCCGATATGGCGCGCGAATGAACGCACTCGCCCGCCACATAGGTGGCGCGCACCGCGCGATCATCGCCGATCGTCATCAGCGCGAACAACTGATCCGCAACTGAGGTGGCGCGTGCATTGCGTAACGTCAATAGCGGCGTTGCGTTCGGATCAAGCACCACGACGTCAGCCTCGCGGCCGGCCACGAGCGATCCGATCCGGTCATCGAGCGCAAGCGCGCGTGCGCCTCCGAGTGTCGCCAGATAGAACGCCTCGACCGCGCTCAGCGTGCGCCCGCCGAGCTGCGCGATCTCGTAGGCCGCCCCCATGGTGGCGAGCAGCGAGAAACTCGTGCCGCCGCCAATGTCGGTACCGAGCCCGACCTGGACCGGGCGGCGCGGGTCCTTGGCGGCGCCGATACGGAACAGGCCCGAACCGAGAAACAGGTTCGAGGTTGGGCAATGGGCGAGGGCGGTGCCGCTCTCGTGACAGCGGCACAGCTCGTCTTCGCCAAGATGGATGCCGTGCGCCAGCACGGCGCGGCGGCCGATCAGGCCGTGCTGATCATAAATGTCGAGATAGTTCTTGGATTGCGGGAACAGTTCGGCGGTCCATTCGACCTCGCGACGGTTCTCCGCGATATGCGTTTGCACCAGCACGTCCGGATGCTCGCGCCAGAGCGTGCCTGCGGCGTCCAGTTGCGCCGGCGTGCTGGTGCCGGCAAAACGCGGCGTGATCGCATAGACGCCGCGGCCGCGACCGTGCCAGCGCGCAATCAGCGCCTTGGATTCGTCGTAGCCGCGCTGCGCGGTGTCGCGCAGCCCCTCCGGCGCATTGCGGTCCATCAGCACCTTGCCGGCGATGATGCGCATCTTATGCCGCTCGGCCTCGGCGAACAGCGCGTCGACCGACTGCGGATAGACCGCGCAGAACACCAGCGCCGTGGTGGTGCCGTTGCGCAGCAATTCCGCGCAGAACAGTTTTGCCATCGCGGCGGCGTGGGCGGGTTCCGCGAACTCGAGCTCGGCCGGGAAGGCGTAGCGATCGAGCCAGTCGAGCAATTGCGTGCCGTAGGACGCGATCATTCCGGTTTGCACGTAATGCACGTGGGTATCGATGAACCCCGGGGCGATCAGGCAGCCGGAATAATCGCAAAGCGCTGCCTGCGGAACGGCGCCGAGAAGATCGCTGGCGCGCCCGACGGCTTCGATCTTGCCATCGCGGCAGATCACGACGCCGTCGCGCTCGACCGCAAGGGCCTTGTCCGGATCGGTGAGGAACGGGTCGTCCAGGCAGCTCACCAGGGTGCCGCGCAACGCGATGACGTCGCCGGGCGGGGTGATGCCGCCAGATGCAGGCGCGGCGGCGCCGCCAGATGATTGAGCCATGCATGCCTCGCGCCGAATCGTGTGCGATTATGCCGAATGATTCTTGGCGGACGTTTGTCGCGGGGCGGCTTGGCGGGTCGTCAGCCGATCGCCTTGAGATTGGGATCGCGCGCGGTGTTTCCGATGCAGGCCTCCACGGCCTTGAGCAATTCCTGCGGCCGGAATGGTTTGCGCAGGCTGTAGGCGGCGCCGAGCCTTGTCGACAAGGTCAGGTAGTCCGGCGCCGGCACCTGTCCATCGCGAAACATGAATCCCGACATCGCGATGATCGGCACATCCGGGTCGATCTGATGGAATTCGGTGATGGTTTCGATGCCGTCCATGCCGGGCATGAAGATATCGCAGATTACGACGTCGAATTTCTGCGCCTTGGCTGCCGCGATGCCGGCGCGGCCACTGCCTGCGACTTCGACGCTCTGCCCGTCACGCTCAAGCACGATCTTGATCGCAGTGCGCACCGCCGCATCGTCGTCAACGACGAGTATTCGTGACATGCTTGCCTCAGGGGCCTCTTTACCTTCGCGGGACGATCGGACGAATCGTCGTCGCGATTTCATGTTATAAAACTTATTCTGCCTCGGTAACAATTCCCATAACCAAGTCTCCTCAATCTCCCGTGATTTCATTGCGTTGTGCAATGCGATGCGGAACCGGTGGCCGATCAATGAGATTATTGTCAGGTGTGGTGATTTGCTACCACACCGCGCATTGCATCGGCATTTAGCCGGTATCCGCGTCAGCAGATATCGGAGCGCAGCGTCACCGATCCCATCGTGCCTTCGCTGCCTGCCGGATGATCGAGGGCGCGGCGGATCATCAAGGCCAGGTCCGACTTGCGATACGGCTTGGTCAGCAGCAGGACACCGGCATCGAGCCGGCCGTGATGCACGATGGCGTTCTCGGTGTAACCCGAGGTGAAAACCACCTTCAGCCCGGGGCGCCGTCTCACCGCCTCATCGGCGATCTGCCGGCCGTTCACGCGTCCCGGCAGTATGACATCGGTGAACAGGAGATCGATGTGCTGTGCGCGGTCGATTTCCGCGAGGGCGGAGGCGCCGTCGGACGCAATGATCGTGGTGTAACCGAGCGCCTGCAACTGGCCGGCGACGTAATTGCGCACCAGCCGGTCGTCCTCGACCAGCAGGATGGTCTCGCGTCCGCCTTCGATGGTTTTCGGCGGCAATATCTCGGCCAGCCAGTCCGCCTTCTCGCCGGCGCGCGGCAAATAGAGCTTGATGGTCGTGCCGTGGCCTTCTTCGCTATAGACCTTGATGTGGCCCCCGGACTGCTTGATGAACCCGTAGACCATGCTCAGGCCGAGGCCGGTCCCCTTGCCGACGTCCTTGGTGGTGAAAAACGGCTCGAACACCTTGTCGCGGATCGCCGCCGGGATGCCGTGACCGGTATCGCTGACCGCGATCATCACATAGGGGCCCGCAATGACGTCGCCATGCGACTGCGCATAGGCCTCGTCGAGGATGACGTTGCCGCTCTCGAGCGTCAGCTTGCCGCCGCCCGGCATGGCGTCGCGCGCATTCACCGCGAGATTGAGCAGCGTTGCGGTGAGCTGGGCCTGATCGACCAGCGCGGGCCAGCAATCCTCCTCGAGGGCGGCTTCGATCTCGATCTGCTCGCCGAGCGAAGGGCGCAACAGTCTCGTCGCCTCGTTGATCAGGGAATTGATGTCGGTGTCGCGGGCGATGAGCGGCTGCTTGCGCGAGAACGCGAGCAGATGCTGCGTCAGCTCGGCGCCGCGCTGGGCTGCCTGATCGATCATGGCGGCGATCTCGGCGAGGTGCGGATCGTGCGCGACCGCCTCGGAGAGGATCTCGATCGTTCCCGTAATGACGGTCAGGATGTTGTTGAAGTCGTGGGCAACGCCGCCGGTGAGCTGGCCGACCGCATCCATCTTCTGCGCCTGGCGCAACTGGCGCTCCGTCTCCTTGGCCTCCGTCACATCGTGATAGACCAAAACGGCGCCGGTCTGCCGTCCCGCATCGTCGCGAATGAGCCGCCCATTGGCGATGAAATGGACGGTCTTGCCGGTCTCGGTGTTGCGCACCAGGAGCTCGACATTGTCGACCGGCAGGCCGCGAATGACGCGGCCGACCGGCGTTTCGGTCTTGGGGAAGGGCGTCACGCCGTCGGGCAGGTAGCGCCGGTAGAGCTTGCGCCATTCGGGCGAACCGGGCGGATGCCTGTCGCCGAACAGCGCGACGAAAGACGGGTTGGAGAACAGCACGCGTCCGGCCGCGTCGACGACCAGAACCGCATCGGCCATGCTGGAGATCGTCTTCTCGAGCAGATCCGCGTTGCGCCGCCGCGCGGCGTCGGATTCGCGCAGGCGGCGATATTGCCGCCACAGCATGAACGCGGCCGCGACGAACCCGAACTCGGCAAGGGCGACGACCGCGGCTTGCTGGTACACGTGGCGATACCACGCGCGCAGGGCGAACGGCACGCTGATCGCGACCTGCACCGACAGCGGACGGCCTCCGACCGGAGCGACGGCGAGTATCCGGTCGATGCCGTCGGACGCGAACGTCGCGCGTCCGCTGCTGACTTCGCGGCCGGACCATAGATCGCGCCGCGACCACGTTTCGGTACGGCGCTCGTCGGTGGTCGGCACGGCGGAATTGTCCACCAGCACGGTGCCGGTTTCGTTCACCAGCTCGATGATGGAATTGTCGCCAAGCGCGACCGACGCATAGAAGCCGGAGAAATAGCTCGGCGAAAGGAACGCGATCAGGACGCCCCGGAACGACCCATCGGGGGCCGGCAGCCGTCTGCTCAGGCTGATGATGGCCGTCGCCGAGCCGCGCCCGATGAGCGGCGTTCCGATCATCATCTCGTCCGAGGCGTCGTCCTTGTGCCTTTGAAAATACGGCCGGTCGGATGCATCATTGCCCAGCGAACGCGCGAGGGTGTTCGCGACAAAAATGCCGCGCGTGTCGATAATTCCCAGCGACTGAAACTGCGGCTCCGTGGTGATGGCGCCGCGCAGGATCTCGTTGAGCGCGGCGGAATTGGCCGCCGCGATTGCGTTGTTGCCGTTCAGCTTGGTTGCGATCGCGTCGAGCACGCGCGCGTTCTCGCCGAGGGTGCGTGCCGCGTGGCTCGCGAACAGCAGCGCGTTGTTGCGTGCGTGCAGTTCGGTGTCGGCCAGCACCTGCGTGCGATAGCTGAGCAGTCCCCAGGCGGTGAATGCCGGAATCGCCAATGCGAGGAGGCAAATGATCGCCATGAAGGCGATCGGGATTCTTTTGTCCGGCAAGGCTGGACTTGCGGGGATCACATCGGGCCTTTTCGATGTTGAGGCGCGGCGAGGCGGGGGCCTTGGTCACGTTCGGGTAAGCCCCGAATTTGGCCTGACAGCGCGAGTGCCAGTTGCTGATCAATCTCAGCCCGCATGATTGCGTTGGTAACAGGTTTGAATTGCGTGTCTATACCCGCATAGACGCATGTCGCATGCAATCGATATAATGTGTCCCGATGTGTCATCCAAGCCGGAACCGTGCGGCGATCATCGTGTGTTGACTTGAAGCCGATTCCGTAACGTCATCGACTTGCCGCGCAGGCGGCCCATCGCACGGAGCTCTCGATGAAGATCCGATCTCTCATCCCGGCGCTGTTGCTCGCCATGCTCGCGACAGATGCAAGTGCCGAGGACTACAAGATCGGCAATCTGCAGATCTCGCAGCCTTGGACCAGGGCGACCCCGAAGGGCGCGGCGGTGGCCGGCGGCTATCTCAAGATCACCAACACCGGAACCACGCCCGATCGCCTGCTCGGCGGCTCGACCGACGTCGCCAAACGCTTCGAAATTCATGAGATGAGCATGGGCGGCGGCGTGATGAAAATGCGCGAGCTGAAAGATGGGCTCGACATTCCGCCCGGCGCCACCGTCGAGCTCAAGCCCAGCTCGTTTCACATCATGATGCAGGAGCTCGCGCGCCCGCTTGCCAAGGGGCAGCGGGTGAAGGCGTCGCTGACGTTCGAAAAAGCCGGCAAGGGGGAGGTGGAATTCGCCGTCGAGGCCATCGGCGCAAGCGCAGGTGGGGGCGAGACGAAGCACAATCACTGATGCGGCGAGCCGGGTGGCCACCGGATGATACTTCGATCATGGCGGCGCCGACCTACGGGTGCCAGGTCGCCATGTGTGCCGCGTGCGCCGGCCCGTAGGCGCCGGGACCAAAGAACCGGTCGTAGTAGTCGGTGTCGATGTGATGAGCCTGCATCACCCACATCAGATGCATCGCATCGGTGCCGCCGGGAAAGCGGCCGTAAGTGTCGTGGATGTAGTTGCAGATCGCCTTGGTGCAGGCGAGCCCCTCCGCGCTGATCTCGATCGCGCCGGCGCGATGCTCCTCCTCCGACATGCGATGCGGCACGGGCCCGGTTTCCTTGCGGCCGGGTAACGGCGGCGCAAGCACGGCGTCAACGGCTGCATCCATGGTCGGGTGATAGGGCGGACAGCTTGCCTCGAACACGCCGTCGAGCCCGACCGGATTGCCGAATGTCGCTCCGCCATTCGCCGCGACGA
>JBBWZU010000372.1:0-4161 GCA_039649225.1 Hyphomicrobiales bacterium
AAGCGCAGCAACAGCAGCGTGATGATCAGTCCCGGAATGCCGCCGATCAGGAACATCATCTGCCAGCCGAAGTGCGGCACGACCCAGGCGCCGATCTGGCCCGTCGCCATCAGGCCGACGGGAAAGATCATCTCGTAGAGCATGAAGAAGCGGCCGCGCTGCGCGGGGAGCGACAGTTCGCTGATATAGGTCGCGGCGACCGGCATCTCGCCGCCGACGCCGATCCCCTGCACCACGCGGCAGGCAAATAGCGCCCAGAAATTGCCCGCGAGCGCGCAGCCGATGGCCATCACCGACATGATCGCGGTCGCGGCCGCGGCGATGCGCGGACGACCATAGCTTTCGGCGAGACGGCTGAAGATCAGCGCGCCGACCAGTTGACCGATATAGCTCGCCGAGATCAAAAAGCCGATCTCGGTCGGCGTGATCTTCCACGGCCCGATCAGCACCGGCAGCACGAAGGCGATCGACAGCGCATCGAAGGCGTCGAAGAACGTCGCGCTGCCCATGATGATGCGCGAGCGCATGTGCCAGCGCGAGAACGGAACGCTTTCCATGCGCGTGAGGAGCGCCTGCGCGTCGGCGCCGCTGCTGGTCGCCGCGGGCATATCCACCGCGTCCGCCGTCAAGACCGCCATCATTCCCCCTCGTGCGCCGGATTTTTCTTCGTTTGTGCCCGCGTCAGGCCGGCGCCATTTCGGACCTTGCGAGCGGCACCGTCCAGGCATCATAGCCGTAAAGCCAGTCCGGATTGTCGTTTCCGCCGCTCATCCAGGTATTGGCGCTGGAGATCGCCTGAATGCGCGAGGTGCGCGGCTTGCGCGTCGCCTCATAGGTGCGGAACGCGCCCTCGATGTCATCGCCGCCAACCTCGGCCAGCGCGCGCGCCAGCACCGCCGCATCCTCGATCGAGGTCGCGGCGCCCTGCGCCATGTAGGGCGTCATCGGGTGGCAGGCATCGCCGAGCAAGGCGACGCGCCCCTCGCTCCATCTCGGCAGCGGCTCGCGTTCCAGGATCGCCCATTTGTGGCACTCGGGCGTCGCGGCCAGCACATTGCGCACCTCCGGATGGAAGCCCTCGTAGGCGGCGCGCAGCTCGTCGACGTCGCCCTTGGCGGACCAGGATTCCGGCGTGATCCAGTCGGCCGGCTCCGGCACGCTGGTGACGAAGTAGAGCTGGCTGCGGTCCTTGGCGGTGTAATAGATCACGATGTGCCGATCCGGCCCCCACCATTTGCTGCGCGAGGGCGCGATCTGCATGGCGCCCAAACGAGACGCGTCGAACACCGCCCGATAGGCGATGCGGCCGCGATGGATCGGCGCATCCGGACCGACGATGATGTCGCGCACCAGCGAATGCACGCCGTCCGCGCCGATCGCCGCATCGGCCTCGGCCCTGGTGCCGTCTTCGAACGAGAGATGCACGCGGCTGCCGCGCTGCTCCAGACCGGCAAGCTTCTTGCCGAGGTGGATCGTCTCGGCCGGTACCGCATCGGCCAGTGCGCCATGCAGGTCGGCGCGATGCATGCAGAGGAACGGCGCGCCATACATGTCCTCGGGCATCGGCAATTCGCGCTTCACCTCGCCGGTGTCCCATACGCGATTGAGATGCGAATACGGCATGAAGGCGATCTGGCGCAGCCGGTCGAGCACGCCCATGCCGCGCAGCACCTTGGACGAATTCGGCAGCATCTGGATGCCGGCGCCGATGCGTCCGAAGCGCTGCGCCTGCTCGTAGACCTGCACGTCGATTCCAACTTTGCGCAGCGTGATGGCGGCGGACAGTCCGCCCATCCCGGCGCCGACGATCGCGATGGAAAGCTGCTTGGTCACGGTGTTTCTCCGTTGTTGCTTGTTGATTTGCGTTCGGTTCCACTAGCACGATAGTCAAGATCGGGGCGTGCAGATGTGCTCTGCGTCTTCCGTTCTAGATATTCAGATGACTTCACCCCGCGCAATGCGGAATGTTGCGCCCCAATTTGGCAAGGTGAAACCATGACCAATGATGAAGCCGCCCTGATCGCAACGCCGACGCTCGACGAAGCCTGGCCGATGGTCGAATTGTTCTCGACCATCCGGCGCGAGAGCGCCGCCGACGGCAACCGCGCGATCTCGGCCATCGTGGAACGGCTGCGCGCCTCGGGCGTGCCGGTCACGGTGCACGAGCCGCAGCTGTATCTGACGGTGCCGAAGTTCGGTTATGTCGAAGCCGACGGCCGCCGCATGCATGCGCGTCCGGCCCCGATGACGCGGCCGATGCCGAACGGCGTGACGGCGCCGCTGGTTTTCGTCGAAAAGCCGATCGGCCCACCGCAGGGCTACGGCCCGCAGAGCGCGGTGGTGTTCGGCCAAGGCTATGATCCGGCGCCGGGCGTCCCCGACGTGAAGGGCAAGATCGTGCTGTTCCGCGGCATGATCATGTGCGAGCGGATCAAGGATTTTCATGCGCTCGGCGCGGTCGGCGTGGTGGCGATCAATCCCGGCAAGGTGGCGCATTGGGGCGGCGGCAGTCCCATTTGGGGCACCGCCGATCTCGACGACCTGCCGTTCAAGCCCGCGATTCCGGCGGTGGCGGTGAGCAAGCCGGACGGCGATGCGCTGATCGCACTTGCGGCAAAAGGCGGCAGCGCGACGCTCGCGACCGATTTCGACGAAGGCTGGTTCAAGAGTCTCTTGCCCGTCGTCGAGATCAAAGGCCGTAGCGACAAATTCGTTCTGCTGCATGGTCACTACGATTCATGGGATGTCGGCGTCGGCGACAACGCCACCGGGGATGCCTGCATGCTCGAAGTCGCGCGCACGCTGTGGGCACACCGCGAAAAACTCGAGCGCAGCGTGCGCATCGCCTGGTGGCCGGGCCATTCGACCGGCCGCTTTGCGGGTTCGACCTGGTACTCGGACAGGTTCGCGCGCGACCTGGCGAAAAACTGCGTCGCGCACATGAACTGCGACTCGCCGGGCTGCCGCGATGCCACCGATTACCTGTTCATCCCCTGGATGGCGGAGAATACCGGCTTCGTGAAAGGCGTGGTGCGCGACGTCGCGGACCGCGAGGCCGAGGGCAAGCGTCCGACACAGTCATCCGACTTCTCGTTCCATCATCTCGGCATCACTGGATGCTTCTCGTGCTCCTCGCGCATTCCGAAGGCCGAGATCGAGAAGCGCGGCTATTACTATGTGATGGGCAATGGCGGCAATCCAGAATGGCACACCGACGCTGACCTGATGCCGGTCGCCAGCAAGGAGGTGCTGCTGAAGGATATCCAGGTCTATGCGCTCGCGGCATTTCGGCTGGCGACCGCGCCGCTGCTGCCGTTCGATTTTCGCGCACTGCTGAAAGAGTTCGAGGGCACGCTTGCCGGCTACGCGAAGGCCGCGGGCGAACGCTTCGATCTCAAGCCGGCGCAGGAGGCGGTCGCGGCGCTCGATGCGCTGCTGGTGCGGTTCAACGCGGCGGTCGATACCAAGCGGATCGCGCCCGAAGACGCCAACGCGGTCATTTTGGCGCTGTCGCGCCGGCTGGTGCCGCTCAACTATCAGCGCGGCTCGCGCTGGCGCCGCGATCTTGGACTGACGGTGCCGCCGTTGCCGGCGCTCGGGATCTGCGCAGAGCTCGACCGCTATCCGGGCAATGCGCTCGGCTTTGCGCAGATGCATCTCGCGCGCGGCATGAATTTCGTGATGGCCGCATTGGAAGAGGCGCAGGAGCGTGTTGAGGCAATACTGCCTACTTTATCTTCCCAGAAGCGCGCAGGATGAAGATCAGCACCTCGGCGACCGCGCGATAGAGCGCTTCGGGAATATCGTCCCCGACCTCGACCTGGGAGAGCGCCTGCGCCAGCAGCGGGTTCTCCTCGATCGGCACGCCGTGCTCGCGCGCGAGCGCGATGATCGCCTCGCCGGTCACGCCCTTGCCCTTGGCGATGACGCGCGGCGTCGGTGCGTTCGCCTTGTCGTATTGCAGCGCGACGGCCAGTGATGGCTGCTTGCTCATGTGGCGCGGTCCATGAAGCGGCCGGGCGCGGCATGGCGCATCACCGGCGGCGTGCCGACACGCACCAAAAAATCGCTCGGTTCAAGTTCGGCGGCGCGCAGCGCTTCGCTCAGCAGCCCGGATTGCTCGGTGAGCTGCGTCGCGGTCGTGGTGCGTTCGGCCCACAG
>JBBWZU010000392.1:0-5138 GCA_039649225.1 Hyphomicrobiales bacterium
CCGTTCGCGAACATCGAATAGGCGGTCACCATGCGCATCACGGTGGTCTCGCCGGCGCCGAGCGCGAACGACAGATAATTCGGCAGGTCGTCATAGACGCCGAAGCGCTTGGCGTATTCGGCGATCAGCGGCATGCCGACGTCCTGCGCGAGGCGCACCGTCATCACGTTGCGCGAATGCTCGATGCCGAAGCGCAGCGTCTGCGGCCCATAGAATTTGTGCGAATAGTTTTCCGGCTTCCACACCCCGCCGCCGACGCCCTGATCGACCTCGATCGGCGCGTCCATCACGATGGTGGACGGCGTGTAGCCATTGTCGAGCGCCGCCGCATAGACGAACGGCTTGAAGGCGGAACCCGGCTGGCGCAGCGCTTGCGTCGCGCGATTGAACTGACTCTGGTCGAACGAGAAGCCGCCCGCCATCGCGACCACGCGACCGGTCCAGGGGTCCATCGCGACGAGGCCGCCGGAAATCTCCGGGATCTGGCGCAGGCGATATTTTCCGGCCTCCTTGTCGACGAGCTCGACATAGATGACGTCGCCCGGACTGAGCACCTGCGTCACCTTCGAGGGCGCCGCGCGGTTGCCGGTCGTGGCCTTGGCCCACTTCACGCCCTCGATCGGGATATTGCCGATCAGACGGTCCTTGGAGACCGCGCCGCCCGGATCGCGCCCCGGCTGCAGGCCGATGCGCGCGGACTGCTCGCTGGTCTCCAGCACCACCGCAAGGCGCCAGGGCTGCACGTCGGACAGCGCCTTCACGTCGGCGAGCTTGACGCCCCAATCGCCCGCGACCTCGAGCTTCTGGACCGCGCCGCGATAGCCCTCGGTTTCGTCATAACGCACGAGGCCGTCGACCAGCGCTTTGCGCGCCATCACCTGGATTTTCGGATCGAGCGTGGTGCGGACCGACAGGCCGCCCTCGTAGAGCTTCTTTTCGCCGTAGCGGTCGTTCAGGTCGCGGCGCACTTCCTCGGCGAAATACTCCGCCGCGAAGATGTGCCCGCTGGTCGCCCGCGTCGTGACGGCCAGCGGCTCCTTCTTCGACTTCTCGCCGTCCTCGCGCTTGAGGTAGCCGTCCTCCATCATGCGGTCGAGCACGTAGTTGCGGCGCTCGACGGCGCGCTCGCGCTGACGGAACGGGTGGTAGTTGTTCGGAGCCTTGGGCAGTGCCGCCAGATACGCAGCCTCAGCCGGCGTCAATTCATGCACGGACTTGTCGAAATAGAGCAGCGAAGCCGCCGCGATGCCGTACGCGCCGATGCCGAGATAAATCTCGTTGAGGTAAAGCTCGAGGATCTTCTCTTTGGAATAAGTGCGCTCGATCTTGAGCGAGAGCAGCGCTTCCTTGATCTTGCGCTCGAAGCTCTGCTCGTTGGTCAGAAGGAAGTTTTTCGCGACCTGTTGCGTGATCGTCGAGGCGCCCTGCGGCCGCCGGCCCGAACCGTAGTTCTGCAACATCAGCAGCGAGGCGCGCGCGATGCCCTGAAAATCCAGCCCGCCGTGGTCGTAGAAGTTCTTGTCCTCGGCCGCGATGAAGGCATTGAGCACCAGCTTGGGGATCGCCTGGATCGGCAGATAGAGCCGGCGCTCGCGCGCGTACTCGGCCACCAGCGCGCCGTCGGTCGCATGCACCCGCGTCATCACCGGCGGTTCGTAGTCCTGCAACTGGGAATAGTCCGGCAGGTCCTTGGAGTAATGCCAGAACAGCCCGGCCGCGCCGGCGATGCCGACGAGAAACAGCACGGTGCCAACCGCGAAGACCCAGCCGAAGAATCGGATCAGAAGTCTCATCACCGCCCTTTCGCCGGGCCCGTCCGGCCTGCGGCGAATCTCCCGTTGCGTTCGGATGATACGCGACCAGCCGGCGCGCTTGCGAAATGCGCCGCAGCCCAAGCACGTCTCAAGCACCAAGTCCTTGCCGAGCAAGTACTTACCCGGCGCTTGCTTAGCAAGCTAACTCGCGCCGTTTTATGGTCAAACTGAGGCTGGCGGCTCACCTTTCACCTCGCTGCGGCGTCATCGCCACATCCGTCCACACCGGCGTGCCATTGTGCCTGATCCTGCCCGAAACGTCTCCGGCCTTGCGCAGAATTACTCCCCGCGCCGGCTCGGCGCGGAACCCGCAAGCCGGGTCGCAAAAAACGTGTTCACCGCCTGGGCGATCGCCGCCGTGGCCTTGCCGCGCCACACCTCCGAGGTCATCAACTTGAGGTCGTCCTTGTTCGACATATAGCCAAGCTCGATCAGCACCGAGGGCACGTCCGGCGCCTTCAAGACCTTGAAGCCCGCGGATTTGAGCGGATGCTTGTGCAGCTTGGCGGAACTCTTCAGCTCGCCGACCACTGTGCGGGCGAAGTGATGGGAAAAGTTCTTGGTTTCGCGCTGCGTGAGGTCGATCAGGATGTCGGCGACCTCCTCCGGCTCGGCGGAAAGATCGACGCCCGCGATCGCGTCGGCCTTGTTCTCCGCCTCGGCCAGCCGCGCGGCTTCGACGTCCGAGGCGGTATCCGAGACCGTATAGACGGTCGCGCCACGCACATCGTGCTCGCTGCGCGCGGCGAGCGCATCGGCATGGATCGAGACGAACAGCGCGGCCCCCTGCCCGCGCGCAAGGCGCACCCGCTCGCCGAGCGCGATGAAGCGGTCGTCGGTGCGTGTCATCGCCACCCGATATTTGCCGCTCTTTTCCAGTCTGTCCGAAAGCGCCTGGGCAAATTCCAGCACAACGTCCTTTTCCATCTCGCCGTTTTCCGCGATGGCGCCGTTGTCCGGTCCGCCATGGCCGGGATCGATCACGATCAGCGGGCGGCTGTCATTATTATTGGGCTTGCCCTGATCGGGCTTGCGCGCCTCGGGGGCGCGGCGTTGGCTGGCTTCGAGCGCGAGGGTGCGCATGAAGCTCGCGCGGTCGATCGACACGAGATCCACCACCAGCCGCGCCGGCTGGCCGTCGGTCGGGTCCAGCACGAAGGCCTTGTCGACCCGCACCGGGCCGCTGGCATCGATCACGATGCGCGAGCCGCCCTGCATCACCAGGCCGTAACGGAAGGCCTTGATCAGCCCGCGCCCGCTCTCGCCGGTGCGCGCGCTCAGCGCAAAGGTAACCTGCGGCAGGTCGACGATGACGCGGTAGGGATCCGCCAACGTAAAGGCCGTGACGTCGATGCGGCGGCTGAGATCGACCACCATGCGGGTGCGGCCGGCATCGCCGGCGAGCCGGGCATCGGTGGCGACCGGAAATTCGGCGGAAAGCGGCAGCACCACCGGGCGGACGAAATCCGCGCGCTCGGCTGCCCCGGCCGCAAGGCCGGTGACCAGCACGCCCAATATCGCGCAAATCGCCCTCGACGCTCGCGGGAACACAAAACCTCGCACAATTGCCCGCGTACACACTGACGCAAGTATGGTTAAGCGACGTTTAAGCCGAATTGGTGTTCCGTGGCGGGGAGATTTTGACGCCGTCGATACCCCGACGCTCCTCTAACGGAACCTTTCGCCATCAGCCTCGTCAACTATCGCGACCCCTCGTTCGTGCTCTGTGGACGCAAAGACTTCCACTCATAAAGAGCATTCCGGGTCATGAGTCACGTAGTCTCGGCGTTCGATTTTCTGGAGGGCGGCGGGGAAATGGGCGCCCGCATCCGCGCCCATGATTGGGCGGCCACGCCGGTCGGCCCGCCGGAGAACTGGCCACAAAGCCTGCGCGTCACGGTCAGACTCATCCTCAATACACGCCATCCGATGTTTCTCTGGTGGGGCCCAGCACTGATCCAGTTCTACAACGACGCTTATCGGACCACGATGGGGCCGGAGCGGCATCCGAGCGCCCTCGGTGCGCCCGGCCGGAAATGCTGGGCGGAAATATGGCCCATCATCGGCCCGCAGATTGATTACGTGATGCGGGGCCAAGGCTCGACCTGGGACGAAGACCGCCTGGTGCCGGTCACGCGTCACGGCAGGCGCGAGGACGTCTGGTGGACCTACAGCTACGCACCCATCGATGAAGAGGGTGGAGTCGGCGGTGTCCTGGTGATCTGCAACGACGTGACGGCGCAGCATCGGGCGACCCAGGCACTCAAGGATCAGGCACGGCGTCTCCAGCAGATTCTCGAGCAGGCGCCAAGCTTCATGGCCGTGCTGAGCGGACCGGATCATGTCTTCGAGCTGACCAATGCCGCCTACCGCCATCTGGTCGGCGCCCGCGATCTGATCGGCAAGCCGGTGCGCGAAGCCGTCCCGGAAGCCGCGGAGCAAGGTTTCGTCGCCTTGCTCGACGATGTCTACCGCACCGGCGTCGCGCATGTCGGCACACGGCAACCACTGACATTGCAGACCGACGCCGGCAGCGCGCCGAAAAAAGTCTTCATCGATTTCGTCTACGCACCGATCGCCGAAAGCGACGGGCGCGTTTCCGGGATTTTCGTCGAGGGCGTCGATGTCACGCAGCACATCCGGACCGAGGCGCATTTGCGGCTGGTCAACCAGGAGCTCAAGCATCGGGTGAAGAATACGCTCGCGGTGGTCAGCGCGATCGCCTCGCAGACTCTGCGCGGCACGTCCAACGATGCCGCACTGGCGGCATTCCAGGCCCGCCTCTCGGCATTCGCCAAGGCACACGACATTCTCACCTCCTCGGCGTGGGCGACGGCATCGGTCTACGACGTGGTCGAGGGGGCGCTGGCGCCACACATGACCGGCACTGGCAGGTTTTCATTTTCCGGCGACGAGATCACCGTCGGATCGAAGCAGGCATTGTCGCTGGCGCTTGCCGTTCACGAACTTGCCACCAACGCAATCAAATATGGCGCGCTGTCCAACGACGCCGGCCGCGTGGACATCTCATGGTCGCAGATGAGCATGATGGGCGAACCGGCGTTCCGTTTTGCCTGGCACGAAAGCGAGGGCCCGGCGGTGAGCGAGCCAACCCAGATCGGCTTTGGCTCGCGGCTGATCAAGCGCGTCTTGACCGACGACTTCGGTGGCGAGGTCACGTTTACGTACGCGCCGTCCGGCATCACCTGTCTGCTGATTGCGCCGATGTCGCGAATCCGCGAGGCCATTCCACCGACGTTTCGGGAGCTGGAGTTTTGACCGCCGCGATTTGAAATTGCCCCTTGATGTCTGGTGTCACCACCG
>JBBWZU010000440.1:0-4137 GCA_039649225.1 Hyphomicrobiales bacterium
GGGAACAGCAGCGGCGCGTCATGCTTGAGCAAAGCCACGAAAGCGTGGGCCAGGACCTCGTCCGAGCCGTTGCCGACGAACACCTGTTCGGGCCGCACCTGGTGGTAGGCGGCCAAGGCAGCCCGCAGCGCGGTCGCCTGCGGGTCCGGATAGAGACGCAGCCTATCGGTCGCCTCGCGGCGGATGGCTTCCAACGCGCGCGGGGAGGGACCCAGCGGACTTTCATTGGTGTTGAGCTTGACCAAGTCGGCCATGCGCGGCTGTTCGCCCGGCACATAGGGCCTCAGGTCGTGGGTCAAGCTGCTCCAGAAACGGCTCATTGTTCGCTCCAGATCTCATAGCGCGAGGGTGACGAAACGCCTACGGCGAGGGCGCGACCCGCGGCGATGCCGCAGCCTCGCGTTCCGCCTCACGTTCCGCTTCGCGTTCTTTGGCCTCGTAATATTCGGCCGAGAATTTGATCGACCATCGCTGATAGAACAAACGCAGCTTTTGACTGGGTTTACGGACAATCGACTGGCCTTCGATCGATTCCTCGTTCTGTCGAAACCATGTCGCGGCACGAGAAATGCCGGTGGCGTGGTCGAATTGAACGACCGCCGCCGTCGCGGCGCGCTCGATGTGGCGGTAGCGAAATTCGATCTTCCTGACGAGGTACAGAGTCTTGATGGCGCGATAGCTGGCGACGATGAAATGCACGAACGGATGCTTTTTGGCCTGCGGCCACGCGGCCGGGTAGACCGGCAGCACCAGCAGCTTGCTTTTGGCGATCACGGTACCCAGGGGATGCAGGAGCTGCATCCACGCCGGCCAGGACGCGACCTTGGCGACCAGGATCATGTGCAGCGCGGTGGCGGCTCCGAACGAGATCGGGAGCCAGAGGATTGCGCCGACGATGACCAGCAATGCCTTGTTCGGCGTGAGACGGCGGCATTTGCGGAAGACCCACGCCATTCCGCTCTCGAAGGCGACATGCACCGCGTGCTCGAAGGCGCGATAACTGATCCTCTCGCGCAGCCACTCCCAGTTCCCACGTACCGCCTCGGCCCATCGCCGGCGCCGGGTATCGCCCAGCGGCAAGGTGCGCAGGATGCCCCGGAAGACCGCAACGATGCCGTCGCCGATCATTCTGATGGCGAGCAGCGGAAGCCATACAAGCTGCATCGCAAGCGGGAAGGCGAAGTCCAGCAGGTGGACCAAAATCGAGGCGAGGAAGCGAACCATCTTGTTGACGGCCAACGCCGTCAGAACCAACGGAACGATGATCAGGTCGTCGATGCCGCCGCAAAAGCCGCTGCTCTCGATGCGTGACGGATCAATGGGAGTTTCGTGGTTCAATCCGTTACCGTTCCGAATGGCTTTGGCCGCGCGCGTTCGGCGCTTTTATATACGACCACCAAGGAAAATATACCATGTGCTGCGCGAAAGCTGGAACGGTCGATCGCTGTGGCCGGCGGGCTGCACGGACTTGGACGAGAGGAGTTCGTTATGACGGCTTATGTGATTGCCGCAGAGACGGTCAACGATCCGGCAATGTTCGATCTCTATCGCAGGCAAGTCCCGGCAACGCTCGTTCCATTCGGCGGGCAGTTCGTCGTGCGTGGAGGGAATTTTACAGTTCTCGAAGGAGAATGGCCGCATCCGCGATGTGTGATCATCGCGTTCCCTTCACGCGCTGCCGCGGAAGACTGGTACAAGTCGGCGGAGTATCGAAAGATAATCTCGCTCAGGCACGAGAGTAGCGCCGGAAACCTGATTATCGTCGACGGAGCCGCCGGCTAATGAGTGCGTCCAGAGGAGCAGCTCGATGACCAGTTCGGCAGGTGCTGCGGCATTTCCGCGCAAGCCGCTCCCGAAGCGGTTCTGCAATCTCGACCGACTGTTACAGGCCTTGAAGTCGCGTGGGCTTGACGGCATCGTCGCAACCGTTCCGAACAATGTATTCTATCTGACCGGCTTCAATGCCATCGCGCACAAGTCGGATGAACCTCGTGTCTGCGCGGTAATCGTCTCGCGCCACGCGCCCGATCATCCGATCATGGTTGTCGCTGATTATTATCTTGCGACGTTCTTGATACAGGAGACGTGGGTCGAAGACATCCGGCCATTCCGCGCCGTCATGCTGCCACTCGATCTACCTGCCAAGCAGGCCGACATCGATCGTTTCATACCATTGCAGGCCAGAGGCAAACCGTGGATCGAGAACGCGCGCGAGCAGTACACCTTCGATATGGCGGCTGCATTGAAGGGCGCCCTTCGGGACCTCAAACTTGATCGCGCCAAGGTCGCTTTCGACGACTACGGCTTCGGCTTGAGGCTGGGTTTGGAACGGGCGAAGGTCGCCGACGGCTACGATCCGATGATGTTTGCAAGATCGATCAAAACGCCCGCCGAATTGGATCTACTCCGCCGGGCGACGAGCCTGAACCAGATGGCCATCGGCAAGACCGTTGCATCATGGGAGAAGGGAACGACATGGCGCGATCTCAATATCGCCTATGCACGTTCCGTGGCCGAGCTTGGCGGGTTTGTGCGCGATCCGGGTGGCATGGTGTGGGGACACCCACGCGGCACCGAGCAGACGATCATGCTCTCGACGGCGTTCGAGGACAGCGAAGTGGAGGCCGGGACGCACGTTATGTTCGACTGTCACGGGACGATCGATCTCTACTGCTGGGACGGAGGAAAAACCTGGGTCGTCGACGCTGAACCCGAAGGCAACGCCAAGCGCTGGGCCAGAGCCACGACGGCCGTCGCCGAAACGTTGGTTGCGGCAATGAAACCCGGGGCGCGCATCGCTGATCTGCAGGCGCTTGCGCGCGCCACCTACCGGAAGGGCGGGGTTCCCGATCCCGATAGCGCGTTGATATTTTTTCATGGCCTGGGCCTCTCGCATATGGAGCTGGAACTGATGACGGCCGATGGCAAAGCGCACGGCGGAAACTGGTCGCTGGAGGAGGGCATGGTTGCTCCTGTCCACTTGCTCTATCCAGGCGGCCAATTCGATCGCTCCTGGTGTGAGGAAGTCGTGGAGATCTGCCACGACGGTGGCAAGCCTCTGTTCTCGTGGGGCTACGATCCGATAACCGGGCGTGATGCCTAATGTGCCATCGGCTTGCGGAACGCCGCGGATCAGCTCGATGTAGCCGATCGACACGCCGCGGATCACCGGAAGGTTTCCGCCTGACGAGACACGCGCGGCCTCGTAGATTTCCTTCGGGATGCCGGCAAGAAACTGCCGAAACAGAAAGACGATGAGGCGGCGAACGACGCCCGGTAAAGGACCTGCGCGCGCGGTGGACTCTCCGCGGCCGCAATTCTCCTCAAACTGGATCATGAGTCTGGCTATCGGCGTCGAGGGAAGGCTCGGGCGACGTCGGGATTGGCATCCTTGTCGGTCCGCCCTACAACTACGAATTTTCTGCATATATTCTGCAACAAAAATTTGTTGGTCGCGCCACCTCATTTTACGTATCACGGTACTCTGCGCGTTGAAGAGCGAGGAGGGGGCTATGCCGGTCGAACACGCGAGCGTTTGCACGCTGGATTGTCCGGACACATGCAGCCTGACCGTGACGGTGGACGAGGGGCGCATCATCAAGGTGCGCGGTTCGAGCGTACTGCCGCTCACCGATGGCGTGATCTGCAACAAGGTCGCTCACCATTCAACCGAATTCAATCATGGACCGCAGCGGCTGCGCACACCGCTCAAGCGCACCGGTCCACGCGGTTCCGGAGAGTTCACGCGGGTCAGCTGGGACGAAGCGCTCGACACGATTCATCAGCGCGTCAGCGCCGTGATCGACCGCTTCGGCCCGCAGGCCGTCATGCCACTCAACTACGCCGGGCCGCATGGGCTGATCTCGCTCGACAGCATGTCGCTGCGCTTCTTTCACAAGCTCGGCGCGACGCAGCTCTTTCGCGGCGCACTGTGCGGCGCGGTGCGCAGCGAGGCCTGGTTCGGGACCTATGGCGGCGCGCCGGGTATCGGCCCCGAGGCGACGGCGGATGCGGCGCTCAATGTCGTGTGGGGCAACAACGCCACGGTCACCAACCTGCATCTGGTGCGAAATATCCGCGCCGCAAAGCGCAAGGGCGGCAAGCTCGTGGTGATCGATCCGCTGCGCACCAAGATCG
>JBBWZU010000445.1:0-10377 GCA_039649225.1 Hyphomicrobiales bacterium
CGGCGGTCACGCGCTCTACTATGGATCGCAGAACGCATCGGCCGCTCCGCTCGTGGGCGGTGCCGCCTTGCTGACGCTGGTCCTTGTCGGCGTTCCGGGACGCGCGCAGTCGCTATTTCGGATCGCCGTCGCGCGCCTGTTGCGATGGCGGCTCAGCCGCAATGCCGGCAACGAACTGCGTGATGGGCCACACGCGTCTTCGGCCGGCACCTGGGCGAGTTTCTCCGACGTCGTTCCCGGGCGCTGGCAACAGAACGCCGCGGCGGAATCCGTGGGCTCAGCGCATAGCCTCGCGTCACCCCAAGACATCCGGCCCACAGCATCATGAATGTGAGTTTGGAGCGTAAGCCGCTCTCAGCGCCCGAATTTTGGGCGGGCGGCGTTGCGCTGGCGATCGTCGCCGTGATCGCAGGCGGCGGCTTGCGTGTTGCTCCGCCACAGAATGCACTGCCGGCGCCGGCACGTTATGCGTCCGTATCGATCCAATCATCGGAGGCGTTGGCCAAATTGCCGGTCGAGCAGCCACGCGCGTTGCCTGACGCCGCCGGACCGACGCGCGATGTGCAACCGCCCGATATCGGCCTGGGTAGCGGCAACACAACGCCCATCGCGTCGCAAGGCGCGGAGGCGCCGCGCCCGCCGGCCCCGGATCGCTCGCCGGCTCCGACCGCCGAGGCGCCGGTTGGACTTCGCACTCAACACGAGCGGATCGAGGCGGACTCGCCGGGAGGATTGACCGATGCGATATGGGGGCGGCCATTGTCTCAACCGTCTCGCGACGCGCGGCTTGCCGATAGTCAGCGACGTGATGTGCCCGACCCGGCGGGCGTTAGCGCCGATTCCAGCTTTATCGGCGGTTGGACCGACGATATCGGCCGGTGCCGCACGGGTCGAAAGGCGCCCCTTGTCATCAGCGCCCACGCGGCGAAGACGGCCGACGGCGAATGCGATTTCGGGCGCGTGACGCGCGAGGCTGCAAACCGGTGGCGGGTGGCCGCGACATGCCTCGCCGGGGGAAAGTCCTGGCGCGCCAATATCGCGCTGAAGCTCATCGAGCCGAATCTGACATGGTCGAGCGAGCGGGGAACCGAAACATACGTGCGATGCCGGCGCTGAATCTTCAGCGGGGCGAACGAGATACAGCGGAATATTTATGCCAGGCATGCCTTCGAAACCACGCATTCAAGGATTTCCTGCCCAAGGCCCATCAGCGCAACAAACCCGATCCGGTGCCCGTCGCGCTGCTCGGCCAACTCGCTGTCGCCCGCTCCCATCAGGATCGAGGTCACACGCGCGCGCTCCTTCTCCATGCGCTCACGACGACAGCACGCCTCTCGCGTGAGATCCGTATCTTTGGCGTGATCACGCACCCCATTGATGACGGGGTGCGCCGTTTCTGCGCGCGTTGGGGCTTTGAAGACCTGCACTTCGATCCCAAGCGCGCCATGATCGTGCGCATCAAGGATCTTGAGAAAAGCGGGATTTCCTAAGCATCGACGCGGTGCGAAGCAAGACGCGACGCTCTGCGCGGCTGGAGAAGCGACCCCTCTGTACTGGCGGCGCGCGGCGGCCGGTGTCGGAGCTATCCAGGCGTCTTGCGCCCAAGTGCGGCGGCATCATTGCCGCAGTCGCGTGCGGCCGCATCAGAAGCGGGCAACTTGCGCCGCTATGCAAAGCCAGCGTTGGTCGCGGCGCGACCAGATATCCGTGTAGCGACCTTTCAGCGAGCCGGTGGCTGTCTTGTAGGACGTTGCAGCATGAATGATGGCGAGATCGCCCATGATCCGAATGATCACATCTCGCGCCTCGATGTCGGATACCCCCGCACCGCGAGCAATCTGATTGAGAAAGCCCTGCCGGTCGACCAGCGAACCGTCCGGGTTGCTATTCATGAAGTCGGGCGCCAGGTGAGTATCGAACCAACGCACGTCGCTTTCTTCGACGGATCTTATATATTCGAGATTGAGATGAGTGAGAATATCGAGCTCGCTATCCTCGGTCGCTACCGTCCGCAATATCGTGCTGTGCATGAAATCCTCCTTCGATTGGAGGCAAACTAATGATGCTGAGTTTTGTGCGCTATCACGATCTTGCGCACTTTGGTAACCGTGGCGCGACTCTTGCGCCGGCGCAATTCCAGCGGCGTTAGTCCGAAAAAATCACGAAAGTGGGTCGTGAAATGGCTGTGGCTCGCGAACCCGGTCTCGTAGGCAATGGCGGCAAGCTCGGCGTCGGTATCGAGTAACGCATCGAGGGCCTTGGCAAGTCGCGTCCGTACCACAAACCGATAGACCGGCGTACCTGCCTTGTGCCGAAATATGTGAGCGAGGTGGTAAGGCGAGAAATTGGCGAGTTGCGCCAAATCGTGCAGTGTCCATTTTCGCTCGGGGTCCAGGGAGATGGCTTCCTTTACGATCTCGATGGCCCGAACGCTTCGTCCGACGTCATGCCGGCGGTCGTCGCGTCCGTCCCGAAGCATCACGCGCAGCGTCGAGGCAAGCAGGCTTGAGCTCAATTCCTCTATCTCAAGCGGATCGCGATGTCCGACCGCGAGCCGATGGCAGAGCAAGCTGCGCGCGAGCATGGTTTCGGGCGGCAGTACGGCAGATGAAGCGAGGTGAGGCGAGCCCGGTCCTCGCGGCATGGCGACTTGTGGCAGCACCTTTCGGACGACATCATTGGAGAATCTCAATGTCAGGCACTTGTCGCCAATTCCGGCCGGATAGCTGATGCGATAAGGCCTGCCGGCTGCGATCAGCCCGGCGTCGTTCGGTGTGACGACCACATGCCGGCGTCGGCTCTCATGCTTTGCAAACACACCGGTGAGCGGCAATACCAGCACATTTTCGTTCTGGCACTCGACCTCGCCGCGCTCCGCTGAAGACGGGCGCGCAACGACATGTCCGATACGAAAATCGTTGCTCTCGAACACTATCCGCCGTATTACAGTCTGCATTATCTGAATTTCTCCAGAAGCGGAATCGCGGCGGTCGAGAATCCGATACCGCTTCCGCGGCGGCGTCTTTTGCCGGCGAACGGGCTCACAGCTTGTTGTCCAACCTGGCCATCGCGCTACATCATAGTGCCGCGGATCTTGTTTTTCCAATATTCGATACTGTCTCGCAACGGCAGCGCACAAGCGTCCGTCTCCTGAACAAGGCGCTTGTTCCTGTGTTGCATCTCCTTTCACGCGCGTCGTTGACCTCGAAGAGGGAGGGCCTGAGGGTCGCGGGATCCTTCGCAAATCAAAACTCGATATCGATCGGCTGGTCGAATGCACCTTCGGATTTCACACTTTTGGCGGCGCGCTGCAGGACGGCGAGGTAGCGCGCGTGATTCTTGCGGATGCGCTCGGCCGCACCGCCGAGCCCGAGCACGACCGGCTGGTTCTGGATGGTGAGCGGCAGCAGCACGCAGATCGTGGCGCCGCCGAGAAACGGGACGTTCTCGGCCGAGCAATAGCCTTTGCCGCGGATCTGATGGATGCGCTTCATCATCTCCGGCAGCTTGACGCGATCGGCCGCGCTCGGGGTCGCGATGTTGGCGCGGCGGATGATGTTGTCGACCTGCTCGTCCGGCATCGTCGACATCAGCAGCCAGCCGAGCGCCGACTGGGTCAGCGGGCGCAGCGTGCCCTCGTCGACATGGAAGCGCAGCGCGTGAACCGACTGGATGATCTGCACATATTGCAGATAGACATCGTTCTTGGTGCCGATCGAGACCGTCTCGCCGGTTGCGGCGTGCACGTCGTGCATCGCTTCCAGGACGCGGCTGGTGCCGAACAGCGCGCGCGGAATCCAGTCGCCCAGTGAAGTGACCTTCGGGGTCGGAAAGTAGACGCGCGCCCGGCGGTCGAAATTGAGGTAGCCGAGTGCGATCAGCGTCTTGAGCAGAACGGTCGTGCTCGACTGCGGATAGCCAAGCGCAAGTCCGATCTCGGACATGGCGCGCGGCTCGCGGACCTTCTTGAAGTATTCGAGAATTTCGATGGCACGCGCCGCCGACTTGACCTGAGACGGCTGCATTTTTGCGTCCTCCCGCTACGGACCTGTTCTTCACGGATGTGAAACTGCGCCGCATATATGAAATGTATTTGGCCGGTCTCAACTGCACATGACATGCTGGCGCCAGTCAAGGCTGCGGGGTTTTTTCAGCGCGCGGCGAACCAAAAATACCGCGAGACCGCAATCGGATCTCGTATGTGCAGGAGGAAACGGATGAAACTCGGCGTGTTCTACGAACATCAATTGCCGCAGCCGTGGGAAGAGGGCAGCGAGCGCAAGCTGTTCAACGATGCGCTCGACCAGATCGAGCTCGCCGACCGGCTCGGTTTCGATCATATGTGGGAAGTCGAGCATCATTTCCTCGAGGAGTATTCGCACTCCTCGGCGCCCGAAGTCTTCCTCGGCGCCGTCTCGCAGCGCACCAAGAACATCCGCCTCGGCCACGGCATCTGCCTGTCCTCGCCCAACTACAATCATCCGGCGCGCGTTGCCGAGCGCCTCGCGACGCTCGATCTGGTCTCGGGCGGCCGTCTCGAATGGGGCACGGGAGAATCCGGATCGCTGATCGAGATGCATGGCTTCGGCGTGCAGCCGGAGCAGAAGACCGCGATGTGGCGCGAGGGCGTCGAGCAGACCGCCAACATGATGACCATGCGGCCCTATCCGGGCTACGAGGGACAGTTCTTCACGATGCCGGTGCGCAACATCGTGCCCAAGCCGGTGCAGAAGCCGCATCCGCCGATCTGGATGGCTTGCTCGCGGCGCGAAAGCATCCTGCGCGCCGCCCGCAACGGCGTCGGCGCATTGGTGTTCGGCTTCGTCGAGGCCTCGCAGGCCAAGGTCTGGCGCGACGAATACTACCAGATCATCAAATCCGACGAATGCGTGCCGACCGGGCATGCGGTGAACGCGAACTTCGCGACGCTCAACGGCATGATGGTGCATCAGAACGCCGACGAGGCGATGCGCCGCGGCCTCGATGGCTTCCGCTTCTTCGGCTATTCGATCGCGCACTACGCGGTCTACGGCGAGCATCGGCCGGGCCGCACCAATCTCTGGAAGCGCTTCCAGGCGATCAAGGACGACATGAAGGAAACGCCGGGCTCGGGGAGCATCGGCACGCCGAAGAGCGTGCGCGGGCATCTCAAGAGCTATGCGGATGTCGGCATCGACCAGATGATCTTCATCCAGCAGTCGGGCATGAACCGGCATGAGCACATCTGCGAGGCGATGGAGCTGTTCGCCAAGGAGGTCATGCCGATGCTCAAGGAGCGGGAAGACGAGCGCGTGAAGAAGAAGGACGAGGAACTGGCGCCCTTCATCGCGGCGGCGCTCGCCCGCAAGCCGCGCATGGCGGAATTGACCGACGAGCAGGTGCCGAACGTCGAGTCGATCGGCGTCGTGCTCGAGCGGCGCGCCGGCAAGGATTACGCTTCCGCCGGCGGCACCTATGCGGACCCGACACGCGGTGGCGCCATTCCGATGGCCTCGCGCGAGACCTTCGCCAAAGCCGCCAAAGTCGGCTGACCTGTGGCTGCAGCGGGGGCCATCGTGGGAAGCCGAAGACTTGAAGGACGCGTGGCACTGGTGACCGGCGGCGGGCGCGGTCTTGGCCGCGCCATCGCGCAAGCCTTTGCGGAGGAGGGGGCCTTCGTCGGCGTGCTCGACCTGAAAGCCGAGATTGCCGACGCGGCCGCGCAGGCGATCTGTTCGGCCGGCGGCAAGGCTGTCGGCCTCGTCGGCAACGTCGCCCATCGCGCGGACGTCTTTGCGGCGGTCGCTCGCCTTGGCGATGCGCTCGGCCCGGTGACGATCCTGGTCAACAACGCGATGTGGAACCGCTACGGACCGCTTCAGAGCCAGCCCGAAGAGATGATCGGGCGTATGATCGATGTCGGCTTCAAGGGCGTGGTCTGGGGCTACCAGGCGGTGCTCGATCCGATGACGGAGGCGGGCGGCGGCGCGATCATCAATATCGCCTCGCCGTCGGCGGTTTTGGCGATGGCCAACGGCATCATGTACAGCGGCGTCAAGGCCGCGGTCCTCGGCGTCACGCGCTCCGGCGCCGCCGAGTTCGGGCCGCGCAAGATCCGCGTCAATGCGATCGCGCCGGGTCCGACGCCGACCGACGGCGCCAACATGGTGGTCACCGAAGAAGGTTGGGAGCGACGCCGCGCGCGCGTTCCGATCGGGCGCCTTGGCGAGCCGCGCGACGTCGCCAATGCGGCGGTGTTTCTTGCCGGCGAAGAGTCGAGCTTCATCACCGGCGACATGCTGTTCGTCGACGGAGGGATCACCTACGCGTTTTCGTAAAGAAAAAACCGCACCAATGCGGCGCGCAAACAAGGCTCGGCGACAGGCCGCGCAAAATCGGGAGGAAACAGAGATGAGATCATCGACAATGCGGGCCGCGCACGCGGCATGTCTTGCGATTGCCATGATGACAAGCCCGCTGCCCGCTTCGGCGCAGGGCATCTCGGGTGACGTCATCAAGATCGGCGTCATGAACGACCAGAACGGCCCCTATGCGGACAATTGCGGTCCAGGCTCGGTCGTGGCCGCCCGGCTCGCCGTGCAGGATGCGGGTGGCGCGATCAACGGCAAGAAGATCGAAATTGTCAGCGCGGACGATCTGAACAAACCTGACGTCGGTGTCGCGATCGCGCTCAAATGGCTCGACAATGAAGGCGTCGATGCGATCGTCGGCTGCTCGGCGTCCTCCATTGCGCTCGCCGTGCAAGACATCATGAAGGCGCGCAAGAAGCCGTATCTGCTGGCCGGTACGGCGTCGTCGGCCTTCACCAACGAAAAGTGCTCGCCGATGACGACGCAGTGGGTGCAGGACACCTACGCGCTGCCGCGGGCGACCGTGAAGTCGCTGCTAGGCCAGGGGCTCGACACCTGGTTCTTTCTCACCGTCGACTATGCGTTCGGCAAGGCCTGGCAGGCCGACACGACGAAATTCATCGAAGCGGGCGGCGGCAAGGTCGTCGGCGCCGCGCTGCATCCTTTAAATTCGCCGGACCTCTCGTCGTTCCTTCTTAAAGCCCAATCGAGCGGCGCAAAAGTCATCGCGCTTGCCAATTCCGGCGCCGACTTCGCCAACGCCGTAAAGCAGGCGCAGGAATTCGGGATCACGGCGCGCGGACAGAAGCTCGCGCCGCTCGGGCTGTTCCTCAACCAGACGCACGGCATCGGTCTGCAGTCCTTGCAGGACGTGCGGCTGACCACGCCGTTCTATTGGGACCGGACCGACGAGACCCGCGCCTTCGCGAAACGCTATCAGGCCGCGTTCAACGGCCGGATCCCGAATGAGGCGCAGGCCAGCACCTACAGCGCGGTCAGCCACTATCTCAAAGCGGTCGCGGCGGCAGGCACCGATGAGGGCGATGCCGTGATGCAGAAGGTGAAGGCGCTGCCGATCAACGACTTCGACATGAAAAACATCAAGATCCGCGCCGACGGCCAGGTGATGCGGCCGCTCTATGCGGCACGCATCAAGGCGCCGAGCGAGTCGAAGTATCCCTATGACTACTATGAGGTCACCGCGACGGTTGCGCCGGAAGACGCCTGGCGGCCGGCATCGGAAAGCGTCTGTGAACTCCTGAAGACGCAGTAGCGGCGATGCCGCTGCGTGTGAGCCGGATATCGGAGGGCGCCGATCTGCTCGGCGAGAGCCCGGTCTGGGATTGCGCGCGGCAGCGTCTCTATTGGGTCGACGGTGTATCGCGCCGCGTGCACGGCTACGAGCCGGCGAGCGGCGCGACCCGCGACTGGGCGGTGCCGTCCACGGTCGGCTCGGTCGCGCTGGGGCAGCGCGAGACGCTCATCGTGGCGCTTGTCGACGGCATCTATCGGCTCGATCTTGTCATCGGCGCCTTGACGCCTTTGTTCCGACCCGTCCCGGCGGATCCGCGCATCAGGTTCAATGACGGCAAGATGGATCGAGACGGGCGGTTCCTGTGCGGCAGCATGGGTGTGCATGCCGATCCGCTCGGGCAGTTGTTTCGTATTGATGCGGCGGGCGGATGTAGCGTGCTGGCGCGCGGCATCCGCATTTCGAACACGCTCTGCTTCAGTCCGGACGGCGGCACGATGTATTTCGCCGACAGCCTCGACCGCGCCATTCGGGCCTATCCGTATGGCGCGGGAGACACGATGCCCGGCGAGCCGCGCATCCTGGTCGACACAACGCCGTACAATTCCGGCCCGGATGGCGCGACGGTTGATGCGGAAGGGTGCCTTTGGGTGGCGCTCGTGCAGGCCGGCAAGATCGCGCGTTTCACGCCCGCGGGCGACCTTGACCGCCTGATCGACGCGCCGACCGACCTGCCGTCCTGCGTGGCATTCGGCGGGGCGGACCTCTCGACGCTCTATGTGACGTCGATCAAGGACTCCGGTTCAGGCCGCGCGATCTCGCGCCACCCCGACGGCGGCTTCCTGTTCGCCATCGAGGGCCTCGGTGTACGCGGCATCCCGGAAGCGCGTTTCGGCGATGCGGATTCCGCAACCTTCATGGACGTTTCGTGATGCTCGATCGCTCCGCTTCGCTCGCCCGGCTGTTCGCACCACGTTCGGTCGCGCTCGTTGGCGCATCCGAGAATGCCGCGCGGATCGGCGGGCGCCCGCTGCGCTACCTGCGCGACGGCGGCTTCAGGGGTGCGGTCTATCCGGTCAATCCGAATCGCGATGTCGTGCAGGGCTTCAAGTGTTATGCATCGATCCGGGCGCTGCCGGAGACGCCGGACGTCGCAATCCTCGCGGTGCCGGCGGCCGGCACGCTGGCGGCCCTGAAGGAGTGCGCCGAGCGCAATGTCGGAGCGGCCATCGTGTTCTCGGCTGGTTTCGCCGAGACCGGCGAGGCAGGCCGTGCGCTGCAGGAGGAGATCGGCGCCATTGCGCGCGAAAGCGGCATGCGGGTGCTGGGCCCGAATTGCCTTGGCATCTTCAATGCAGCGATCGGCTATTACGGCACGTTCTCGGCCATCCTTGACATCGAGTTCATCAAGCCCGGCCCGGTCGCGGTCGTGTCGCAGAGCGGCGCCTATGGTTCGCACGTCGCTCACTTGGCGCGCCAGCGCGGACTTGGCATCGGGCACTGGATCACCACCGGAAACGAGTGCGACATCGACGTTGCAGAAGCGCTGCGCTGGATCGTCGACCAGCCGGACGTCAACGTCGTCATCGCGTATGCTGAGGGCATCCGCAACCGCGACATCTTCCTCGACGCGCTGGAAACCGCGCGGGCCAAGGAAAAATCCATCGTGTTCATGAAGGTCGGCCGCTCCGAGGTCGGCGCGCACGCGGTGAGCTCGCACACCGCGGCCCTTGCGGGATCCGATGCGGTGTTCGACGCGGCACTGCGCCAATTTGGAGCCTACCGGGCGCGCACGACCGCCGAGCAGCTCGACGTCGCCTATGCGTGCGCGCGCGGGGTCTATCCGGCCGGCAACAGGCTCGGCATCTTCACGCTGTCTGGCGGCTTCGGCATTCAGATGGCAGATGACGCCGCGCTTTGCGGGCTCGATGTCGCGGCGATGCCCGAGACCGCGCAGGATGAATTGCGCGCGATGCTGCCCTATGCGTCGCCACGCAATCCGGTGGATGCGACCGCGCAGGCGCTGACGGATTTGCCGCTGATGACGAGTTACATCGGCGCGATGCTGGACAAAGGCCGCTATGACCTGTTTGCCGGCATCTTCGGCAGCGGGCCGGCGAGCCCGAGTTTTGCCGCTTCGCTGCGCCAGGCGCTGCAAGCCGCGAGGGCGGAGCGGGAAGGGTGCATTTTGTCGCTCACCATGTCGGCACCGCCCGAGATCGTCCGCCGCTACGAGGCGGACGGGTTCCTCATTTTCGAGGATGGCTCCGCGCTGGTGAACGCGCTCGCCGCGCTGGTTCATTTTCGCCGCAGTTTTGATGCGCAGAAACGGAAACCCGAGGCTGCGGCCGATGCGACGCGCATCGCGTTGCCCGGCGCGGCGCTCAGCGAGCAGGAGGCAAAGTCGATCCTGAGCCGGGCCGGGATTCGCTTCCCGCAGGAATTGCTGGCACGGCCGGGCGACGATGCCGGTGCCGTTGCGACGGCGATCGGCTTCCCGGTCGTCGCCAAGATTGCCTCGCCGGATATCCCGCACAAGACCGAGATCGGCGGCGTGATCGTCGATCTGAAGGATGAGGACGAGACGCGCGAGGCCGCGCGCGTGATCCTGGCGCGCGCCCGCCAGAAGTGCCCGGACGCACGGATTGATGGTGTCGCGCTGTCGCAAATGATCACCGGCGGCGTCGAGACCATCGTGGGCGTGGTGCAGGATCCGATCTTCGGGCCGGTCGTGATGTTCGGGCTCGGCGGTGTCTTTGTTGAAGTACTCAAGGA
>JBBWZU010000482.1:0-2727 GCA_039649225.1 Hyphomicrobiales bacterium
TGGCGGCGAACCAACTGGTGCAGAAAAAGCTCGCCGACATGCAGACCGAGATCACTTTGGGTCTCCATTCCGCGCTGCGGCTCGGCCGCATGCTGGAAGACCACAAGGCGGCACCGCCCGCGATCTCGCTGATGAAGCGCAACAATTGCGGCAAGGCGCTCGACATCGCGCGCGTCGCGCGCGACATGCACGGCGGCAACGGCATCTCGGACGAATTCCACGTGATGCGCGTGATGTGCAATCTCGAGACGGTCAACACCTACGAGGGCGCACATGACATCCACGCGCTGATCCTGGGCCGCGCGCAGACCGGCATTCAGGCGTTCACGTAATTTCGCGTGTTCGCGCCAGGAAGCCGTAAAGCATCGCTGCCGCGCCATCTTGCGGCAGCAGGAAAAGTGTTCTAGGTACACGGCCCGATCAATCCTCGCCCAGGGAGGCGACCGATGTTGACCAACGCACGCTTCCCGGACTTCGTCCGCGATATTTGATCCGCGCCGCCTGTCCGGGCGCTACCTGCTCATTCCAGATTTCAGCGCGTCGTCGCGGCCATCGGCCGTGGCGCGGAGCCGTATCCATGTCGTCTTCCCATGCCGCGCCGCGCGTGACTGCGCGCGCGCAACACGCATGCGCACGCGTCGAAAGACAGCTGCGCCGATATCCCGCTGCCGTGCAAACGGCGGTACGCGCGGCTGCGCGCGCGCATCCGCAAGTCGCCGACCTCGCCGTCAGCTTCCCGGCATTGCTGTTCGCGGTTGCGACCGCGCGGCGGGATGCGGATCGCCCGCGGCTGATCGCGGCCGTCGTCGAAGGAGAGCCGCTCGCGCATGTTGCCACGCTGGCCGGCATTCCGTTGTGGCTGCGCAAGCTGCCGCCCGAAACCTTCACACGGCCGATCCCGCCGTTGCCCAATGGCGCGCTGTTCCGGCGGCAAATCGCGAACCATCTGCCCGTGCCCGCGAAGCTCGCGCCCGTGTGGCTCGATGCCGTGTCCCGCGCGGCGCTGTGGGGTCACGAAGGGCTCGCGGTCTGGTTCGCGCGCGAACTGACACGCAATCCAAAGCGCGCGCGCAAACTGCGTTGTCTCAACGCGGTCGCGCTCTGGGCCTGGTATTCGGCGCACGTGTCCGCGAATGCCGGCTTCGTTACGCGGCCGTGGCATCCGGCGATGCGCTTCGAGACCGCGCTCGCGGCGGCCGACGGCTGGCGCATGCGGGTCGCGCTGCATCTCAACATCGGCACCGCGCCGATCGCCGACATGTGGCTTCAGCCCGCGGTCGTCGGCGGATTTGAGTTCGTTCCGCTCGACACCGCACAGGTGATAGCCGACGAAGCGGCCGCCATGAACAATTGCCTGTGCGACTACGGCTACAGTCTGGCGCACAACCGTTCACGCCTCTGGGTCATCCGACAGAACGGCGTGCGCGTCGCCAATCTGAGCATCGGGAGGTACCGAAGCGATCCACTGCCGTCGGTCGGAGAGCTGCTGCTCGCCGACAACCGGGAGGCATCGGTCGACCTCTGGCTCGTCGCGCGGACATGGCTCGACGGCCACGATTTGCGGCAGGTCAACATGAAGCCGTACGAATCGAACACAGCGCCGCTCGACGCGGCGCTGTGGCGATCGTTCTGGCGACCGTATTGGCTTGCCAAGCGAAGCTTTCCGTCGTGGCTGCCGCTACGGGCATCGCGGCGCGCCCTCGAGGCGTTGTAACCGTTTCGAGGCCGGTCCGTGGCGTGTCACGCCGCCTATGCGCTGACGGTCTCCGCGGCGATCACGCGATCGACATGAAAAGCCTTCGACGTGATCATCCACGCGCCGTCGATGCGGTGAAACACCAGATAGTCGACGAAGACCTCGTTGTTGATCCTGACGCGCACCTTGGCGAATGCCTGCGTATTCGACGCGAAGTCGATGAGCAGGATTTCCTCTTCGCGCGGGGCGTTCAGGGATTTCGGCGACGGCCGCTGATCGAGAATTTCCCGATAGGTTTGCGCCGGCCGCATCGCCATCGCGCCTTCGCGAAATCCGTGCAGTTGCGCGGTCGATCGAAAGACGCGGCTAAAGCGCGCCGTATCGTTGTCGTACATCAGGTCGAAGTATTGCTGGATCGCCTGGTTGAGGCTCTCAAGTACCGATGGGTCGGGCATTGGTTTTCTCCTTGCGACGAGACTTGTGGCGCAAGAGGCCGGGGCGAGTCCTTGCGAAGGAAACCGAAATTGGCCATCAATTGGCAATGAATGGCCTGTTCCGATGTCAAAAATAGTCAGTCATGCCAAAATCCGAGCTGGACGCGATCGACGGCCGAATCCTCGCGGCGCTGCAGGCGGATGGCCGGCTGAGCAACCTTGAGCTCGCCGACCGCGTCGGCCTCTCGGCCTCGCCGTGCTTGCGCCGCGTCCGGCGCCTCGAGCGCGACGGATACATCGAGGGGTATCGCGCCATGCTTCAGCGCGAGCGCATCGGGCTCGGGCTGACGGTGTTCCTTGGGGTCAAGATCGACGGCCATGCCAACGATCGCGCCACAGGCTTCGAGGAGGCGGTGGTTGCCATGCCGGAGGTCATCGCCTGCCACATGGTGTCGGGCGAGTCGGACTATCTGCTCGAGGTCGTGGTGGCGGACCTCGCGCACTATCAGCGCTTCCTCGTCGGCCGGCTTTTCAATATGCCGATCGTGCGTGAGGTGCGCAGCAACTTCGCGATCCAGGCCCTGAAAGCCGCAGCCC
>JBBWZU010000549.1:0-3367 GCA_039649225.1 Hyphomicrobiales bacterium
TGCCATGGCCAAGAAGAGCGCCAAGAAGAATCTCGAGATCGTCGCGACGCTGCCGCCGCTTCATCCCGGCGAAGTCTTGCGCGAGGAATTCCTCCTTCCGATGGAACTGTCGGCCTACGTGGTCGCCAAAGCATGTGGCGTTCCACGTACGCGTATCGAGCGCATCGCACGCGAGGAAATGGGCATTTCGGCGGACACCGCGTTGCGGCTCGGTCGTTTCTTCGGGATCGAACCGGAATTCTGGATCAACCTTCAGACCCGCTATGATCTTGCAACGACCGGCAAGGCGATCGGACGAGCGCTCGAACGCATTCCAGTTCATCAATCAAGTGCGGCTTAGCCGTCGGCGCACGTCGCAGAAACCAGAGAGGCCAAATGTTTCGTTCGATCATGGCGGTGGCGCTCGTGGCTCCGAGTATCGCAACTTCCCTCCCCGCGTCCGCCCAGTCGTTCCCGAACAAGACCATCCATCTCATCGTCGCCTATTCGCCGGGCGGCACCGGCGACGTGGTGGCGCGCGTGATCGCCGACAGACTCGGCATTGCCTTGGGGCAGTCGGTCGTGGTCGAAAACCGCGCCGGCGCGAGCGGGGCGATCGGCGCGCAGGCCGTGCTCAACTCAGCGCCCGACGGGCACACGCTGCTGGTCGGCCAGACCGCCGAGATCGTCGTCAACCAATACTGGATCAAGGGGCTGACCTATGATCCGGCCAGCCTGATGCCGGTGGCGCTCGCGACGGTAGTGCCGCTGGCACTCTCCGTACCGCCCACCGCGCCCTACGCGACGCTCGCCGACATGCTCAAGACGCTGTCGGCGTCGGACAAGAAGTTCTCGTTTGCGTCCGCCGGCACCGGCACCCCGGGCCATATCGCGGGCGAATACTTGAGCGCGAAGCTGCCGGGCAGACTGGTGCACGTGCCCTACAAGGGCGCCGGACCTGCGCTGAACGACCTGATCGGCGGCCATGTCGACATGTATTTCCCGGGCTTCCCGGCTGCGATGCCGCTGGTAAAGGCCGGGACGTTGAAAGTGCTCGCCGTCTCGTCGGCGCAGCGCTCGCAGGCGGCGCCCGAGATTCCGACGGTTGCCGAGGTCACCGGCATCAGCGACTTCGATCTCACGCTCTGGCAGGGCTTCTTCGCTCCGAAGGGAACGCCGCCGGAGGTGATCGCGCGGCTCAACAGCGAGATCAACAACATCCTCGCCGAGCCGGAAGTGAGGCAGCGCCTGATCGACGCGGGCGCCAATGTGGTCCCGCTCTCGCTCGACGGCTTCGCGACGTTCGTGAAAAACGAAAGCGAAAAGTACGAGCGGATCATCAAGCTGACGGGCGTGAAGTCGGAGTAGCCGCATGCTGAAAGATTCGATCGCGCCGCTGCTCGAGCACTGGCATGAATTCTATCTGCTGATCGGGACGGCGGCGGCCGCGCTGGTGGCGCTCCTGTTCGTTGCAGCCTCGGTCGGCGCCGGACTGCTCAGCCACCAGCCGGACGGCCCGACGCGCACTTACGTCAGTCCGATCGCATTTCATTTCACCAGCGCGCTGTTCGTCTCCGCCGCCGCGCTGGTTCCTTCGCATACGCGGCTCACGCTCGGCGTTCTGGTCGGGCTCAACGCGATAGCCGGCATGACCTATACGGCCTTCGTGATGCGTCGCCTGTTCACCGACCACATCGCCGACCTTGCGGACCGCTTCTGCTACGGCATCCTTCCGCTGGCCGCATATGCGGCGGGGCTGTGGGCCGCCTACCTGATCTTCGGCGGCTCGATCCACGCACCGGAGTTTCTCGCCGCCACAGTGGTGCTGTTGTTGATCGTCAATATCCGCAACGCCTGGGACCTGATGCTGGCGCTCTCGCGCCGCCGCGCCAGAGAAGAGGCTGCGGCGCGCGGTGAAACGTCTACGCCCTGACCGGCTGTCGCAGCATCAAGGTCAGCCCCAGCGCCACCAGCGCCGAGACCATCATGGCGATGAAGGCCGCCTGATAGCCGCCGGTGGCATCGAAGATCGCCGCGCCCGCATAGGCGCCGATCCCGCCGCAGATCTGGTGCGTCATGGTGATGAGGCCGGCGAGCGCTCCGAGATTCTTCAGACCGAAGCTTTCGCGCACGAACACCACGGTGAGCGGCGCCGTAACCAGAAACGTCGCGCCGAACACCAGCGCGAACACCGCGATCGAGGGCGTCGACTGATCGAAGGCGATCCAGCCGAAGACCGCAATGCGCGCCGCGAATGCGGCCGCGGTCGGCCACACCGGGCCGAGACGGTCGCTGGCGAGACCCGAGACAATGACGCCGGCCAAACCGGTCAGCCCCATCAGCGCCAGCAGGTTTCCGGCGAACAGCGCGCTCAAGCCGTGGTCCTGCGCGAACGCCGCCACATGCGTGGTGACGAAGAAATCGTCGAGCCCGCAGATCGCATAGACGGCGAGCAGCAGCCAGAACTGCCGGGTGCGCGCGGCCTCGCGCAGGCTCGCGCCCACACGCGGTGCATCACCCCGACGCGCCGCGCCCTCCGGCCCCGGCAGCGCGAACAGGAAGGGCAACAGCAGCAGATGCGCCAGGCCGATCCAGATGAAGACCCAGCGCCAGCCGATCTGCACCAGGACGGGAGCCAGTATCGCGATCATCAGAAGTTGGCCGACGCTCATGCCGGAGATCGCCACCGCATTGGCGATCCCGGCCCGCCCCGGATAGGCGCGCATCACGATGACGCCGACGACGACCAGCGAGGCCGCGCCATTGCCGATCGCGAACACCAGGCCGTATAGCACCAGTGCATGCCACGACTGCGACACCAAGCTCATCAGCGCAATGCCGATGCCACCAACGATCATGCCGCCGGTCAGCAGCGCGCGCGGGCTGAGACGATCGGCCATGCGTCCCGCCAGGAACGTCGCGAACGCCGACACGACCATGTAGAGCGCGACCGCAAGCCCAAGTTCGCCGCGCGCCCAGCCAAATTCGTCCACCATCGGCTTGAAGGTGAGCCCGATAGCGAAGCGCGCGCCCCCGCCGATCAGGAGCACGAGAAAGCTGACGGCGAGAACGATCGCGGCGCGCATGGCTTGGGCGTCGGTTTCTATTTCGGCGCGTCGGGCTGGCGCAGCGGGTGCTCGGCCGAGAACGCCTCGATCGCCGTGCAGTTGGCGTAGATGCGTCCCGCGACAGGATATTCGGCCGGATCGCACCCGCCGAACAACTTGGCGCTGGTCAGATGCGCCGCAAGACAGATGTCCGCCACGGTCGGCCGGTCGCCGACGCAGAACTTGCCCGTACGCGGATCGCGCGCCAGCACCTCTTCGACCGCACGGCTGCCCTGGTCGAGCCAGTGGCGCACCCACCGCGCGCGCGTTGCCTCATCGAG
>JBBWZU010000562.1:0-8580 GCA_039649225.1 Hyphomicrobiales bacterium
CGGTTGACCGGACCGGGCGATGGCTTATGAATTCGGGTCTCTTCGCTGTTCGGCATGGAATGCAACAACAATAAAGGAATCTCCGGTGGGGGAATTCGCGATTGGTCAAGGCGTAGCGCGGTTCGAGGATCCGAGGCTGCTGCGGGGCGGCGGGCGCTATCTGGACGACATCGTCCTGCCGCGCATGGCCTTCGGCTACGTCCTGCGCTCTCCTCATGCCCATGCGAAGATCAAGTCGATCGACGCAACGCAGGCCAAGGCGGCCCCGGGCGTGGTTCTGGTACTGACGGGAGCGGACTGGAAGCGCTCCGGATGGGGCGACCTGCCGGTGCCCGGAGGTCAGAAGCGCCGCGACGGCAGTCCGATGTATCGCTCGCCCTACCCGGCCTTGGCGCAGGAGCGCGTGCGCTGGGTCGGCGACTACGTCGCCTTCGTGGTCGCCGAGACCTATGCGCAGGCTGCCGATGCCGCCGAGCTGATCGAGGTCGACTACGAGGCATTGCCTAGCGTCACCTCGACCGCCGACGCGACGGCTCCCGGTGCCGCGCGCGTCTGGGAGGATTGCCCGGACAACATCTGCTTCGTTCACCTCGCGGGCGACAAGGCCGCCGCCGACGCGGCTTTCGCGCGCGCCGACCACATCGTGCGCCATCGCCTGGTGATCAATCGCGTCACCGCCGTCACGATGGAGCCGCGCGGCTGCATCGGCGACTACGACGCAACGAGCGGGCACTTCACGCTCTACGGCCAGCCCCAGGGCGTCCACGTATTCAGATCCGACCTCGCGAAGGACGTGCTGAAGGTCCCGGAGAGCAAAGTGCACGTGATTGCCGGCGATATCGGCGGCAGCTTCGGCATGAAGTCGGCGATCTTCAACGAGGCGCCGCTGGTGTTGCTGGCATCAAAGCTGACCGGCCGTCCGGTCAAATGGCTGAGCACGCGCTCGGAGGCCTTTCTCAGCGACGCCGAGGCGCGCGACAACGTCACTGATGCTGAGCTTGCGCTCGACAAAGACGGCACGTTTCTCGGCATGCGGGTGCAAACCGTCGCCAACATGGGCGCGCACCTGCAAAACGGCACGCCGAACTTCCTCAATAATCTCGGCACGCTCGCCGGCGTCTATCGCACGCCCGCCATTCATGCCGACGTGACCGCCGTGTACACGCACACCAATCCGGTGCGGCCGTATCGCGGCAATGGCCGGCCGGAATCCGCCTACGTGATCGAGCGGCTGGTGGATCTTGCCGCCGACCAGACCGGCATCGACCCGGTGGAATTGCGCCGGCGCAACATGATCCCATCCGAGGCGATGCCGTACAAGACCGGGCTGACGTTTACCTACGACTGCGGCGAGTTCGAACAGGTTCTCGACGAGGGAATGCGGCGCGCCGACGTCGCCGGTTTCGCAAAGCGCCGCGCGGATTCGCACAGACGCGGCAAACTGCGCGGTCTCGGCATCTCCTACTCGATCGAGCGCGCCGGCACGCTCGGCTTCGAGGGCGCCGAAGTGCGCTTTGATCGTTCCGGCGCGGTCACACTGTTTTCCGGCAGCGTCACGCAGGGCCAGGGCCACGAGACCGTGTTCAAGCAGCTCGTTTGCGACGCGCTCGGTGTTCAACCGGATCAGGCGGAGTACGTGCAGGGCGATACCGACAAGGTCTTCTTCGGCCAGGGAACCGGCGGGTCGCGCTCGGCGACACTCGCCGGATCGGCCTTCCATGGCGCCGTGCAGAAGATCACCGCCAAGGCCAAGACACTTGCGGCGCATCTGCTCCAGGTCAGTGAAGGCGATGTCAATTTCGTGGATGGACTCTTCTCCAGCCCGAAGACCAACCGGACGCTGACGATGCCGGAAGTCGCGCGGGCCGCGGCCGATCCCGCAAAGCTGCCGAAGGACATGGAGGGTGGCCTGGTCGCGACCTCGGTCTATCGCGCCGACGTCGAGAATTATCCGAACGGCTGCCACGTGTGCGAAGTCGAGATCGACCGCGACACCGGCACGGTCGAGATCGCCCGCTATACGGTGGTCGACGATGTCGGCACTGTGCTCAATCCGATGCTGCTGCATGGCCAGATCCACGGCGGCGTCGTGCAGGGTGTCGGGCAGATCCTGATGGAGGACATCTGCCGCGATGCGTCGGGCCAGCCGGTCACGGGCTCGTTCATGGATTATGCGATGCCGCGTGCCAGCGATGTCGGCGATATCGAGGTCGACAGCCATCCGGTACCGACCAAGACCAATCCCATCGGCGTCAAAGGCGCAGGCGAAGCCGGATGCGTCGGCGCGCTGCCGGCCATCGCCAATGCGCTGGTCGATGCGCTGTCGGAATTCGGCGTCCGCCATATCGAAATGCCGGCAACGCCCGAGCGGATCTGGCGCGCCATGAACAGGAGTGTCGACGCCAATTCCAGTTGAAGACCGGATTTAGACAGACTGGCCTTGGACAAAAAAGGCCGGCAGTCGGGAGGACAAAGCCATGGTGAGCCGCCGGGAATTGCTGAAGTCCGCGCTTGCGCTTCCATTGGTGCCGGGAGCCGTGGCGCCGAACGATCTGCGGGCGCAGGAGGCCTGGCCGGCCCGCACGATCACCATCGTGGTGCCGTTTCCTCCCGGCGGTACGGCCGACTTCGCGGCCCGCCCGCTCGCCGCCCACCTGGCCGAAAAGTTTGGCCGCAACGTCGTCGTCGAGAACAAAGGCGGCGCGGGCGGCGGGATCGGGCACACGTATGTGGCGCGCGCCGAACCCGACGGCTACACCATCATGACGGCGCTTCCATCGCTGGCGGTGATCCCAGAAGCCAACCGGCTGCAAGGCAAGCCGGCAACGTATGAGATCGAGCAGTTCGTGCCGCTTGCGCGCATGTTCGCTGATCCGCCGTTGCTGACCGTGAAGAAATCCTCGCCGTGGAAAACGCTCAACGACTTCATCACGGCGGTGCGGAACAACCCGGGCCAGATCCCCTACGGCACGTCCGGCTATCTCGGCACCGTGCATCTGGCGATGGAGATGTTTTTGAACGCCGCCGGGCTCAAGATGGTGCACGTGCCGTATCAAGGCGGCGGCCCGTCGTTCAGCGCGCTGCTGTCGGATCAGGTGCCGGTGGTCCCTTCGCTGGAGTCGATCGGCAAAGGACAATTCGATGCCGGCAATCTTCGCGTGCTGGCGCAATGGGGCACCGAGCGGCTTGCCGCCTTCCCGGATGCGCCGACGCTGCAGGAGGCGGGTTATCCGGAGGTCGTCTATATTCTTTGGGCTGGCGTATTCGCCCCGAAGAAGACGCCGGAGCACGTCACGCGCATTCTGCGCGACGCCATCCGCCCGTTCATGCAGGACAAGGCCGTGGTCGAACGGTTCATCGCGGCCGGAAGCCAGGTGTCCTACCTGGACGGGCCGGATTTCGCGCGCTTCCTCGAGGCGGACAGCGACCGCCTGATCAACGTCGTGCGCAAGATCGGACTATCATAAATCGCCGAAGGTCGGCCTACCGGACAGCCGCCGTCGTGACGATCTCGATCAGCTCGCCCTCCTCGAGCGAGGCAACACCCAGTGTCGCCCGCGCCGGAAGGTGATCGGGATTGTTGAAGAATGCCTTCCAGGCGCGGTTCATCTCCGGCTTCAACTTCATGTCGGTGATGAAGATCATGACCTGCAGGATACGATCGACGCTGGAACCATTCTCCTCCAGCAGGCGCGCGAGTTGGTTGAGCGCCTGCGTGGTCTGATCCGCCATGCCGAGCGTCGTGTCGTCGGCCACGATGCCACTGAGATACAGGATGCCGTTGTGCTCCACGACCTCGTGGAGAACCTCGTAGTTGCCGACGCGCTTGATCATCTGGGGTCCTTGTCACCGCACGAGAGAAATGCCGTGATGTGCCGAACCGCATCCGCCGCGTCAAGCCGGCGCCTTCACGCGGCGTGTCCATTGCTGGTCGAAGGCAACAAGGGAGAATGACGCACTATGATCAATGACACTGTTGTCGTCGGGTTCGTCGGACTTGGCACCATGGGCGGCCGCATGGTCACCAATCTGCAGGAGGCCGGCTACAAGGTCGTCGTGCACGACCTGCAGCGCCAGTCGGCGAGCCATCATTTGCAGGCGGGCGCCGAATGGGCCGCCTCCCCGCGCGAGCTCGCCGAAAAGTCCGACGTGATCCTGACCTCGCTCCCCGAGCCGGCCGACGTCGAACGCGTGGCGCTTGGACCCGATGGCCTGATCGAAGGCGTAAAAAAAGGCGCCGCCTATTTCGATCTGTCGACCAACGCGCAAAGCATGGTGAAGAAGATCCATGAGGCCTTCGCGGCCAAAGGCGCGCACATGCTCGACGCGCCGGTCAGCGGCGGACCATCGGGCGCCGCCTCGCGCAAGATGGCGATCTGGGTCGGCGGCGACAAAGCCGTATACGAGAAGCACAAGTCTGTGCTGGATGAGATGGGCGACAAGGCGGCCTATATCGGGCCGATCGGCTCCGCGACCATCGCCAAGCTGGTGCACAACATGTCGGGCTACGCGATCACCTGCGCGCTGGCCGAGACGTTCACCATGGGTGTGAAGGCCGGCATGGATCCGGTCGCGCTGTGGGAAGCGGTGCGCCAAGGTGTCGGCGGACGGCGGCTCACGTTCGACGGGCTGCTCGATCAATTCCTGCCGGGCCAATATGATCCGCCGAGTTTCGCGCTCAAGCTCGCCACCAAGGACGTCGCTCTCGCCACCGCGCTCGGACGCGAGCTCGGCGTTCCGATGCGCATCTGCAATCTTGCCTATGCGGAGATGACGGAAGCCTGCAACCGCGGCTGGGAAGGGCGCGACTCGCGTTCCGTGATGCTGCTGCAGCAGGAGCGCGCCGGCGTGACGATCGCGGCCGATCCCGAGACGGTGAAGCAGGCGGCCGAACGCGCCAAATCCAGCTGATGCCAGCCTATTCGCCCGCTACCCTCTGCTCGCGCACGTTCGGGTGAAGCTCGCGAATGGCCCTGGACAAGATCTCCAGATCATAGGGCTTGCGCACGACCGGGAAGCCGTCATGAACGGCTTGTTGCGCCTTGTCGCTGTAACCGGTCACAAGCAGGATCGGAATGTCCGAATGGCGTTGCCGTACGATCCGCGCGAGCTCCAGGCCGGCGACGCTGCCCGGCATCAGAATATCCGAAAGCACGAGAGCGTAAGGCTGGCTTCCTTGCAGCTTGCGCAGGGCATCCGATCCGCTCACCGCATGGTCGACGCCGTAGCCGAGCTGCTCAAGGTACTCGGCCGAGACCGCCGCGACCTCGTTGCTGTCCTCGACCAGCAGCACGGTCCCCTTTGTCGATCCCATTGCGTAGTCGATCGAGGCCGGCTTTTGCAGGACAGCGATCGGCGCGTCGGTCGCCGGCAGGTAGATGCTGACCGTCGTGCCATATCCCGGCTGACTGCGGATCGTCGCCGCCCCGCCGGACTGCTTGGCAAAGCCATAGACCTGGCTCAAGCCGAGACCCGTCCCCTTCCCCACGCCCTTGGTGGTGAAGAACGGGTCGAAGACGCGCGACAGCGCCTCGGGCGGGATGCCGACCCCCGTATCGGTCAGCTCCAGCACCAGGAAGTCGCCGTGCAAGCCGTCGACTTCGGATCCTCCGGACAGCACCGCCCTTCGAACGGTGAGCGACAGGATGCCGCCGTCCGGCATGGCGTCGCGAGCATTTACGCCGAGGTTCAACAGTGCGAGCTCGAGCTCGCCCTGATCGGCGCGGACGCGGCACGGGCAGTCTTCCGCCTGCGTTCTGATCTCGATGTCTCCGCGCAAGGCGCGTCTGAGCATCTCGGCGAGATTGGGCAGCGTTTCGGCAAGATCGATGACGATCGTCTCGAGTGTTTGCCGGCGCGCGAATGACAACAGATGACTGGTCAGGTTCTGCCCGCGTTTGACCGCTGTCGCGATCATCTCCAGCGGCCTGATCGCCCGATGATCGGAAATTGTCCGCCGCAGTTTTTCCGCCGCGCCATTGACGACCATCAGTAGATTGTTGAAATCGTGCGCAACACCTCCGGTGAGCTGCCCGATCGCCTCCATGCGCTGCGACCGGCGCAACGCTTCTTCGGCGCGTTTGCGCGCCGTAATGTCGATCAGGCCGCCGAGCGTCCGCACCGGCTTGCCGTTCGACAGTTCCTCGTGCGCCGAGAGCAGCACGTCGAGAACCTCGCCGGATTTTCGCACGAACTGCAGCTCGGCTTCGCGCACCTCCTCACCGCGCCGCAAGCTCGGCCACACGACCTCGTCGTACTGGCGTTTTGAGTCCTGCGCCATGAAATCGGTCAATGCCCGCCCGCTCACCGCCTCGCGCGTATAGCCGAGCAAGTGGAGCCACGTGTCGCTGACCTTTTCGATTCGCCCATCCAATCCGACCACATGCAGCGGAAGCGGCGTTTCGAAATAGAGCTTGCGCAGCTGCTCTTCGCTTTCGCGCAGCAGAAGGGTTTCGCGCTCGGCCAGAACGGCGAATTTCCGATCGAATATCGAAGCGACCAGCGCCAGGATCAGGATCACGAAGGTGATCCCCGCGATGGCGAGCGCCAGATCCGTCTGCGCGAGGCTGGCCATGCCGTGCGCATGGGTCACGTTGGCGTGCACGGCGAAGACCGCCGCCGTCATCCCGGTGTAATGCATCCCCGAAATCGCGGCGCCCATCACGATCGCGGCGAGGATTTTCTGCCAGACGACGGCGGTGCGGAACGCGAGCCACAGCGCCGCGATCGAGGCCGCGACGGCGATGAGAACCGACAGCGCGACCAGCACACGATCGTAGCGCAATTCGGCCGGCATCAGCATCGCCGCCATGCCGGTATAGTGCATGGCCACAATACCGATGCCCATGAAAAGCCCGCTGAGCACCAGTTGAAGAACGGTCGCGCGCCGCGTGCCGATGACGTAAAAACCGACGCCGGTGACCACGACCGCGACGACAAGGGACAGAACGGTCAGGCCGAGATCATAGCCAACCGGCATCGGCATCCGGCAGGCCAGCATGGCGATAAAATGCATCGACCAGATGCCGCCGCCCATCGCGAGCGCGGCCGTCGCCAGCCAGGCGCGTCGCGGCCAATCCTTCGAAGCGCGGATTCGCCCACCGAGATCGAGCGCCGTATAAGACGCGAAACAAGCCACCGCGAAAGAGAGCGCGACGAGAGACGAGTCGTAGGTGCCAACCATGGTCATGGATCGGACGACACGTTGATCTTGGGCGGGGCGCTGATCGTCTATGGACCGGATATGACAGATGGAGTCAAACTGAAGACGAATTGTGCCAGAATTAGCGCCGCAAGAATGTTATTTGGTCGGTAGATTTAATCCATCGTGCGGTCCCAGCGTAAGGTTCCATCGGCTGATTCTCCCATTCAGGCAGCTTGAACGGTTTGAGCGTGCCGTCAACCTCAGGGCGCAGCGGCTGTTGGCTTCGCCATCATGCTTCGATGTGGCCGGCGGCATTGCGGCATGTTCCCTCCGTCGTCCGCGGGCTTTACACTTGATCTTGGTCACGACGGTTCTTGGTCACGAGGGTTCTTGGCCATGACGATGTGTACTCCGTCACCACACAACGGATTTCGCCATGCGCCACCGCCGTCAATTCATCGCCCGCACAATCGCGCTGACGATTGCGATTAGTTGCGCAATCACCTGGCTGTCGGTCGCGCCGGTTCCGGCACAGAGTTGGCCGCAACGGCCGGTGACCTTCATCGTTCCATTCGCCGCCGGCGGAAACACCGACGGCATCGCGCGCATCACGGCGCAGCGCCTGAGCGAAACCTTGGGCGGCCATTTCGTGGTCGAGAACCGCACCGGCGCAGGCGGAGCGCTGGCCGCCGAAACCGTGGCCAAAGCGGCGCCCGATGGCTACACGCTTCTCATCGCGGCATTGCCCGTGATGGCGATCGTGCCGGCGATCAACAAAGTGCGCTATGATTCGCAGAAGGACTTCGCGCCGATCAGCAACATCGCAACCAATCCGTTCGTGCTGGTCGTGAACAAAGACATTCCGGTAAAGACGCTGCGGGAATTCATCGATTATGTCAAAGCGCGCGACGGACAATTGACTTACGGTTCCGCCGGCATCGGCAGCCTCAATCATCTCTCGATGGTGCTGTTCTTGAAGAAAGCCGGCATCGCGATGACCCATGTGCCTTACAAGGGCAACGCGCCGGCTTTGTCCGATGTCATCGCGGGCCACATCCCGGCGATGTTCTCCAATTTCTCCGACGCCCTGCCGCAGGCCAATGCCGGCAATGTGCGCATGATCGCGCTCTCCGCGGACAAGCGATCGCCCCTCGCCGATCAGGTTCCAACACTCGCCGAATCGGGCTTTCCGGATTTCAACATCCTGACCTGGAACGGCCTGATGGCTCCCGCCGATACGCCAAAGCCGATCGTCGAGAAGATCGCGGCGGCCATCGCCGCGGCGGTGCGCGATCCGAAATTCTCCGCCCGCCTCTCCGAATTCGGCGTCGATCCGCTCGGCAATTCTCCGGACGAGTACCGCGAGATGCTGGCGCGCGACGTCGCCATCTGGGCCGAAGCCGTCGATATTGCCGGCGTCAGGCAGCAATAGGAAA
>JBBWZU010000742.1:0-7198 GCA_039649225.1 Hyphomicrobiales bacterium
GGCTACATCTACGTCAAGGAGGAAGTCGGCGGGCTGCTGATGGGCGGCTTCGAGCCGGTCGCCAAGCCCTGGGCGATGGACGGCATTCCGGAGAACTTCGAGTTCGGCATGCTTCCCGACGATTGGGATCAGTTCCAGATCCTGATGGAGAATGCGCTGGTGCGTCTGCCGGCGCTGGAAACGGCCGAAATCAAGACCTTCATGAACGGCCCGGAGAGCTTTACGCCCGACAACAATTTCATCATGGGCGCGGCGCCGGAGCTGAAGAACTTCTTTGTCGCGGCCGGCTTCAACTCGATCGGCATCGCCTCGGGCGGCGGGGCAGGGCGCGCGCTCGCCGAGTGGATCGTGCAGGGCGAGCCGACGCTCGACCTGTGGCCGGTCGATATCCGCCGCTTCGCGCGCTTCCACGACAATGACCGTTTTCTCAAAGCGCGCGTCAGCGAAGTCCTCGGCCTGCACTACATGATGCCGTGGCCGAACCGCGAGCTCATGTCCGCGCGGCCGCTACGCCGCTCGCCGCTGTATGACCGGCTGGCCGCGCAGCACGCGTTGTTTGGTTCCAAGATGGGCTGGGAGCGGCCGAACTTCTTTGCGCCGACGCAGCAACACGCGCGCATCGATTACGCATGGGGCCGTCAGAACTGGTTTGGCTATGCGGCGGCCGAGCACAAAGCGACGCGCGAGGCGGTCACACTCGCCGACCTCACCTCGTTCTCGAAATTTCTCCTCGCCGGCCGCGACGCCGAGGCCGCGCTGCAGCATCTGTGTGCCAACGACGTCGCGGTGCCGGTCGGCCAGACGGTCTATACCGGGTTGCTCAATGCGCGCGGCACTTACGAGAGCGATCTGACGGTAGCCCGGCTTGGCGCCGATCGCTTCATGCTGGTCACCGGCACCGCACAGGCGACGCGCGACGCCGAATGGATCCGGCGCAATCTGTCGGACGGCCGCCGCGCGACATTGACCGACATCACCTCGGCCTATGCGGTGATCGCCGTAATGGGCCCGCGCGCCCGCGATCTCGTCGCGTGGCTGACCAAGGCGCCGCTCGACAACGCCACCTTCCCGTTCGGCGCGATCCGCGAGATCGGCATCGGCGATGCGATCGTGCTTGCGTCGCGCCGGACTTACGTCGGCGAGCTCGGCTGGGAGCTGTATGTGCCGGCCGAATACGCGGCCGGCGTCTACGACGTCTTGATGGAATCCGGCGTCGCGTTCGGCGCGCGCAACTGCGGCTACTACGCGATCGAGTCGCTGCGGCTCGAAAAGGGCTATCGCGCGTGGGGCCGCGAGCTGACGCCCGACTATAATCCGTACGAAGCGGGCCTCAGCTTCGCCGTCAAGCTCGACAAGGGCGATTTCCTCGGCCGCGATGCGCTGATCGCCGCCAAAGCAAAGCTTCCCGCAAGGCGGCTTTTGAGCTTTGTCGCGACATCCCCCGATACGCCAATCGCGCACGGTGGCGAACTGATCCTGCGCAATGGCGAGCCGGTCGGCGACGTCACGTCGGCGGCCTATGGCCACAGCGCCGGCGGCATCGTGGCGCTCGGCTATGCGGCGACCGGCGGCGCGCGCGTCGACGATACTTGGCTTGCGGCGCGCTTCGAGATCGACATCGCGGGCGAGCGGGTCGCCGTGCGCGCGAGCCTCAAGGCGCCCTACGATCCCGCCGGCGCGCGGCTGGAGCGCGTCCAGGAAAAGTGGGAACCGGTTTTCCGTCCGGACGCGCGACAAATCAAGGCGTAACGTGGACACGTCCGTCTTCCTGGCCGTGCTGCTCGGCGCTGCCTGCCACGCCGGCTGGAACGCCTTCCTGAAGATCAAGCTCGAGCCGTTCACCGCAATGGCGCTGATCGCGATCATGTCGGCGATCGTGGTGCTACCGGCGCTGTTCGTCTTGCCGATCCCGCCTGCGCCGGCCTGGCCCTGGATCGTCGCCTCGATGGTCTTCCACCTCGGCTATTTCATCGGCTTGAGCGAAGCCTATCGCACCGGCGACATGGGGCAGGTCTATCCGATCGCGCGCGGCACGGCGCCGCTGATGACCGCGCTCGCCAGCACATTCATCATCGGCGAGGCCATCGGCCTGCGCGGCTGGCTCGGCATTCTCATTCTGGTGAGCGGCGTATTTTTGCTGTCGATGCGCGGCGGCCGCGATCTGCATTTCGACAAGCGTGCCGTCACGTTCGCGTTGCTCACCGCGGTAACGATCTGCGGCTACTCGGTGGTCGACGGCAGCGGCGCCCGCGCCGCCGGCAATGCGCACGCCTACGCGGTATGGCTGTTTCTCCTCGATGGGCTGATGATGCTCGTCTTCGTGCTGTTGCGGCGCGGGCGGGCGGTGTTCGCCGAATTCGCGGGCTTCTGGCCGAGCGGCCTGATCGGCGGCACGCTGTCGCTTGCCGCCTATTGGATCACGATCTGGGCCATGACCGTCGCGCCGATCGCGCTGGTCGCCGCATTGCGTGAAACCAGCGTGCTGTTCGCCGCCGTGATCGCCGTCGTCGTGCTGAAGGAGCCGCTGCAGCGCCCGCGCATCATCGCGGCGCTGATGATCGTTGCGGGACTTGTCCTGATCCGTCTGCAATAATCAGGTCGGGACGGCTTTGCCATCCGGTAAAGCCGACTTTTCCTTCGCGCGCTCGCGCAACCGGCTGTCGCGCAGCTCGCCTATCGCTTCCAGGATCGGGTAGGCGACGGAGGTCAGATGGCCATTGATGCGCTTCAAGTCGCGCATCACGTCGAGATGGATCGACGAGGTCTCGATCGACTCCGGACGGCCCTCGCGCAGCCGCGCATAGTGGCTGTCCGCCGCCGCGAGCTCGGCCGTGCGGGTCATGGTCTTTTCGGCGAGCAGGCGCCGTGCCAGCGTGACGTCGCGGGTTGCGAAGACATTGAAGGCGAGGCGCATATTGTCGGTCACGCGGCCATGGAATTTGCGAATCTCTTCAAGGCCCTCGGGTGAGAACGTATAGCGGTTCTTGATCTTCTTGGCGGCCAGCTCCATCAGGTTCTTGTCGATGATGTCGCCGACGTGCTCGAGGTTGGTCGTGAAGGTGATGATCTCGACATAGCGCTGGCTTTCCTCATCGGTCATCTCGGCCTTCGAGGCCTTGACGAGATAAAGCTTGATCGCCTCGTGCAGCTCATCGACCGCGTTGTCGGATTTCTCGACGTCCTTGACCAGCTTGGGATCGGACTTCTCGAACACCACGAGAGCCTGCCGCATCATGTCGGCGACGCGGTCGCCCATGTGCAGCGTCTCGCGCATCGCGCAAGCGAGCGCCTCGGAGGGCGTGTCGATCACGTTGGGATCAAGGTGGCGGGGTTTGGCGCTGTCGGCCGCCTCGATCTGGTCCGGCATGAAGCGCAGCACCAGCTTCGCGACCAATCCCGCGAAGGGCAGGAAGATCAGCGAGGCCACGATGTTGAACGCCGTGTGGAAGTTGAGCACCAGATGGCCGGGGCTGGTGGTCACGGTCTGCAGCAGCGCCAGCGCTGGGCTAAGCAGAAACAGGAACGGGATCGCGACCGCGACGCGCATCGAAAGATTGCCGACCGCGACCCGGCGGCCGGCCGGGGGCGAGCCCATCAGCGCGGAGAACGGCGCAATGGCGCCGCCCACATTGGCGCCGAGTACCAGCGCAAAGGCGAGCGGGAGCGGGAGCGCGTTGGCGGCCGCGAGCGCCATCACGAACAGCACCATCGTGAGGCTCGAATGCATCAGCCAGGTGAGCGCGACCGCGACGAAGAAGCCGAGGAACGGATCGCCTGCAAGCCCTCCGAGCAGCGAGCCGAAAAGCGGCGAATGCTCGAGCGGCGCGGCCGCGGTCTTCAACTGGATCAGCGACAGCAGCATCAGCCCGAAGCCGATGGCGATGCGGCCGATGGCTTTCGCCTTGTCCCCTTCAGCAAGCGTGAACAGCAGCACGCCGGCGCCGATGCCGACGGTCCACAGCCAGGTAACGTCGAAGGCGAAGACCTGGGCGGTGAGCGTCGTGCCGATATTGGCGCCGAGCATCATCACCAGCGCGGCCGACAGCACCATCAGCCCGCGCGCCGCGAAGGAGGCGAGCAGGATCGCGGTCGCGGTCGAGCTTTGGAGGAGGCCCGTGACGCCGATGCCGGCCAGGAACGAGCGCGCCGAAGTCTTGGTCGAGGTGGCGACGATCTGGCGCAAGGCGGCGCCGAACGCCCGGGTCATGCCGGTCCGCACCATGCGCACGCCCCACAGGAGGAGCGCGACGCTGCCGAGAAAGGTTGCGAACAATTCAGTGCCGGACATCTCTGATCTTCACCTCCATCGCGCCCGACTCGAGGGTGCGGGGCTACATGACAGATTTGTGACAATAGGCCGAATATGTGGATTTGAAAGGGGAAATGCGAGAAATGGCTCGTGGCGGCGGGGCGCGCTATTATGGCTCGACCGTGCAAATGGGGGCGCGTGATGTTTCTCAATCTGCGGCACATCGGGCAGATCGCTCTGCCGGTGAGCGATGTCGATCGCTCCGAAGCCTTCTATGCGGATGTTCTCGGCCTGCCGAAGCTCTATCGCTTCGGCGATCTCACGTTCTTCGATTGTGCCGGTGTTCGCCTGCTGCTGGAAAAGGCGAGCGGCAACATCCAGCCGCGGGGTTGCATCTACTTTCGCTGCGCCGACATCGCGCTCGCTGTCGTGGAGCTGAAGCGGCGCGGGGTGACGTTCACGCACACGCCGCACCTGATCGCGAAAATGGATGACCACGACCTGTGGATGGCGTTCTTCAACGATCCGGACGGCCATACGCTGGCGCTGATGCACGAAGCGCCGAAAGGATATGCGCTGCCGGAGTCGGGGCTTTAATACGCAGGGCGGCCAAAGGCGCGCTTGCGCCGTGCCGGCGCACCGAAATGGCAGGCACGCTGCGCTTTGCCCGCTCTGCGCGCGCCGCCTTACCGCATCGTCGCCAGCCGCACCGCCAGCGCGCAGCCGCGCTCGAACTCGTCGAGATTGATCCACTCGTCGATGGTGTGCGCCTCGTTCTGGCCGGCGCCGAACGTCACCGTCGGGATTTTGTGACGCACCATCCAGTTGGCGTCGAGCCCGCCATTGGTGGCGCGGATGTTCGGCGTGCCGCCGCCCTCGGTCACCGCCGCGACCGCGCGCCGGACGACCGGCAGCGTGTCCTTGATGCGGAACGGATGATAGTCGGTCTGCACCTTGAACTTGATGCGGCCGGTCCTGCCCTCTGAGTTCTTGACCTTCTTGGCCGCCTTCTCGAACGCGGCCTTGTAGGCGGCGGTGATCTGCTTGAAGAATTTGGGATCGTGGCTGCGGCTTTCGCCGCGCACGTGCACGTAGTCGGTCACCACATTGGTGGCGTCACCGGCCGGACGGCCATCGCCGCCGGTCACCGGGCCGACATTGCTGGTGCCCTGCTTCTTTCCCTTCACGACCTTGCCGAACCAGCGGCCGGCCTGGACCTCCGCCAATGCCAGCCCAAGGATCATCGTCGAGCTGATGCCGCGCTCCGGCGCGCCGCCCGCATGCGAGGCGCGGCCGAATATCTCGACCTCCCAGCGGTCGGCGCCGACCGCGCCCACCACCACGTTGTTGGCGGACCCGCCGTCATAGTTGAACGCCATCACCGGAGCGCCGAGATCGGCTTTGTCGACATAGCGCGCGCCCCACAGCCCGCTTTCCTCGCGCACGCAGAACAGCAGCGTGATCGGCGGATGGTCTAGCTGCTGGCGCGCAAGCTCGGCCGCGAGCGTGACCAGAACCGCGCAGCCGGTGCGGTTGTCGCCGCCGAGCGCGGTCTTGACGGTGTTGACGATCTTGCGGCCCTGAATCTTGGGCTTGGCGCCCGCGCACAGCGGCACGGTGTCCATGTGCGTCATGAACAGCAGCCGCGGCTGGTTGTGCAACGCGCCGCGGCCCGGCAGGTCGACAATGAGATTGCCGGTCTGCGTCAGCAGCGGGATGCGGGCGTTGGCCTCATCGAGACGGATCGCGCCGGCCGGCACGCCAAGCTCTTGCAGCGTTGCCGCGATCTCGCGCCCGATCGCCTCCTCCTCGCCGGTGATGCCTTGGATGGCGAGAAAACGCATCAGGCGCGCGACGGCGGCCTTGGTGTCGACGGACATGAGGTGGGGTTCCTTTGATTGACGGTTTGTCGTTCGTAGGGCGGGCAAAAGCCGCGAAGCGGCGTGCCCGCGTTGGATCGGCGGGCACGCTGCGCTTTGCCCGCCCTACGATTTCCCGGAGGCATCAAAACGTCCGCAATCCATTCACATGCGTGAGCACGCCGTAAAGCGAGTTGGTCGCGGTTATGTACAAATAATTTCGCTTCGGGCCACCGAACACGACGTTGGAGCAGATCTCCGGAATCTTGACCTTGCCGATAAGCGTGCCGTCGGTGTCGAGGCAGTGCACGCCGTCATCGGTCGCCGCCCAGAGCCGGCCGTCGGTGTCGAAGCGCATGCCGTCGAAGCGACCGGCGGTGCAATCGGCGAACTCTTTGCCGCCTGTGAGCTTGCCGCCTTCGCCGACGTCGAAGACGCGGATGTGCTTCGGCTCGCCTTTGTTGCGGCCGCCCGCGCTATCCACGATGTAGAGCTTCTTTTCGTCGGCCGAGAAGGCGAGACCGTTCGGGCGGATGAAATCGTCGACCACGATTTTGATCTCGCCGGTCTTGCCGTCGACGCGAAACACGTTGTTGCCGATCTCAGGGCTCGCCTTGTTGCCCTCGTAGTCCGACATGATGCCGTAGGGCGGATCGGTGAACCAAATCGAGTCGTCGGACTTCACCACCACATCATTGGGTGAGTTGAGCCGCTTGCCCTCGTAGTTGTCGGCGATCACCGTGATGCGGCCGCCGATCTCGGTGCGGGTGACGCGCCGGTTGCCGTGCTCGCATGAGACGAGCCGCCCCTGGCGGTCGACGGTGTGGCCGTTGGCGTTGCCGCAGGGCATACGAAAGACGCTCACCGACATGTCGGTCTCGTCGTAGCGCATGATGCGGTCATTCGGGATGTCGGAGAACAGGACGTATTTGCCGGCCGGGAAGTAGACCGGCCCCTCGGTCCAGCGCGCGCCGGTCCATAGCCGCTCGACATGGGAGGTGCGGTTGACGCAATTGCGAAAGCGCTCGTCCAAAACCTCATAGTCGCTGGCGGCCATTGTTCTTGCTCCGGGAGAGGGGGAGGCGGGGAG
>JBBWZU010000747.1:0-3562 GCA_039649225.1 Hyphomicrobiales bacterium
TTCTTGGCATAGGCGGCCGAGAGCTCGAAGAAGTCGCCCTCGTCCACGACCTTGAGGATCAGCTCCTTGATGTCATAGGGCTTGTTCGGATTGTCCGGGACCAGCGTGTCGAGCGATTTGTCGGCGCGCTCGATATCGTCGAACGAGGGCCATTCGGGCACGCCGGCCGCGCAATTGGCGGGCAGGAAATCGAGCAGCCGGCGGATCTGCAGCAGGCATTCGACATCGTTCTCGAACGCGCCGTCCGAAATGCCGGACCTGGTGGTGTGCACGCTCGCGCCGCCGAGCTCTTCGGCGGTGACGACCTCGTTGGTGACGGTCTTCACCACGTCCGGGCCGGTCACGAACATGTAGCTGGTATCCTTCACCATGAAGATGAAGTCGGTCATGGCGGGCGAATAGACGTCGCCGCCGGCGCACGGCCCCATGATGACGCTGATTTGCGGGATCACGCCGCTGGCGATCACGTTGCGTTTGAACACTTCGCCATAGCCGCCGAGCGAGGCGACGCCCTCCTGGATGCGCGCGCCGCCGGCATCGAACAGACCGACGATCGGGGCGCGCGCCTTCATCGCCATGTCCTGGATCTTTTGGATCTTCAGCGCATGGGTTTCGGAGAGCGAGCCGCCGAAAACGGTAAAATCCTTGGCGAACACGAACACCGTGCGGCCATTGACGGTGCCCCAGCCGATCACCACGCCGTCGCCCGGGGTTTTCGGCGCCTTGTCCATGCCGAAATCGGTCGCGCGGTGCTCGACGAACATGTCGAACTCCTCGAACGAATCCTTGTCCATCAGGAGCTCGACGCGCTCGCGCGCTGTCAGCTTGCCGCGGCCGTGCTGCGCATTGATGCGCGCCTGACCGCCGCCGAGCCGGGCGTTCTCGCGCCGCACTTCCAGCTTTTCAAGGATGTCCTTCATCGGCAGCGCCTCATCACGTTTGCTCACATAGCTTCGGCCGGCAAGTCCGCCACATTGTCATTGCGGAGGGAACCGGGCAATCCTCCGTTTCCTCGTGGTGAGGAGGAGAGGAAAAACCCATGGCCGTTTCCCGTCTCGCCGGTGCCGTCGAGGGCATGCCGCGCCTGCTGTTGCGCCTGGAGGGCTTGGGCCTCGCGCTGGCCGCCGTCTATACTTATCACCGCATCGGCGCGAACTGGTGGCTGTTCGCCTGCCTGATCCTGGTGCCGGATGTCAGCCTGATCGCCTATTTCGGCGGCACGCGGCTCGGCGCGATCGCCTACAACACCGTCCATGTGACGCTGGCGCCGCTGGTCTGCGCGGCGCTGGGATTCCTGCTTCCGTCGTTCGATCTCATTTCCGTCGCGCTGATCTGGGCGGCGCACATTGGTATCGACCGCGCCGCCGGGTTCGGGCTGAAATACGGCGCCGGCTTTGGCTTCACGCATTTGGGCCGCATCGGCGGGACGATGACGGGCTCGTAGTTCACCTATGACGTGGCTCGCGCGCCACGCATGGGCGCAATGCATGTGCAAGGTCCGGTTTTTGCTTTCCTCCGCGACCTCTCCGGCCGCATCCTGCGCCGGCCATTGTTCAGGATTTGTCTGCCATGCGTCTCACCCGCCGTCGCTTGCTCGCCGCATCCGCCGCCCTGCTCGGCTCCGGCGTCGGCCACGCCGATACCCCGTGGCCGACCCGGAACGTGCGGCTGATCTCCTCCTCGCCGCCCGCGGGCGCCTCCGACATTCTGACGCGTACACTCGGGCACGAGCTCGAGACGCACTTGGGGCAATCCTTCGTGGTTGAGAACCGCGCCGGTGGTGGCGGCGTCATCGGCACCGACTTCGTCGCCAAATCGCCGCCCGACGGCTATGTCTGGCTGACCACCAATGTCGGCCCGCAGGCGATCAACGCGACGTTGCTGCCGCATCAGCCATTCGACGCGCGCAAGGACTTCCGCCATGTCACGATCGTCGGCCGCCTGCCGGTGGTGATGCTGGTCAACAAGGATGTGCCGGCGAAAGACCTGAAGGAATTCGTCGCGCTGGCCAAAGCCAAGCCCGGCGGACTGAATTTCGGCTCCGGCGGCAATGGCACGCTGCTGCACCTGACGGGCGAGCTGTTGAAGATCGCGGCCGCCATCACCATGCAACATGTGCCGTATCGTGGCGCGCAGGCCGCGACGCAGGATTTGATCGGCGGGCGCATCGAGGCGATGTTCGACAGCCTGCCCTCGGCGGCGCCGCATATCCGCTCCGGCACCGTACGCGCGCTCGCGGTCGGCACCGCCGAGCGATCGCCGACATTCCCCGAGATCCCGACCATCGTGGAGCAAGGCTTGCAGGTGGTCACCACCAACTGGTTCGGCATCGCGGGCCCGGCCGCGCTGCCCGATGACATCGTGACCAAGATGCACGCCGAATTGGTGCGCGCGCTCAAGCTTCCGGCCGTGATCGAGCGGCTCGACTCGATCGGCGTGCAGCCGGGCGGCGATACGCCGGCCGACACCCAGGCCTTCGTGCTGGCCGAGATCGAGCGCTGGGCCAAGGTCGTCAAGGACACTGGCGTGTCGGTGAATTAAGAGCCGGCCACCAAGCTACTGCGTCATGCCCGGACTTGTTCCGGGCATCCACGTCTTGCTTGCTTAGTACATCGAAACAAGGAAGACGTGGATGGCCGGGACAAGCCCGGCCATGACGGAGTATTGCATCAGGCCGCGATGTCCTCCAGCCTGCGCCCGCGCGTTTCGATCATCCGCAACGAGGCGAATGCGCCGATGACGGCGACGACCGCGAACAGGATGAACACCGACGCGATACCGCCCTCCCCGACCATGAAGCCGATCACCGCCGGCCCGATCGCCGAGGCGAGGCGCAGCCAGGAGGTCGCGAGGCCAGTGCCGATCGCGCGCATCCGCGTCGGATAGACTTCCGGCGTGTAGAGATAGAGCACCGCGTTCGACGAGCCGATCAGCCCATAGGCGAGCGTGCCGAGGATGATGACCCACATCACTTGGCCGGCGCCGCCAAGGCCGAGCGCGGCCAGCAGGATGCCGCCACCGATAAAGGTCGTCAGCAGCCAGCGCTTGCGGCCGATATGGTCGATGCAGAAGGCGCAGGCGAGCAGCAGGATGACCTGCGCCACATTGGTCAGCGCCGCGGCATGCAGCGATTGCTGCAGCTCGAGGTGATAGACGGTGCGATAGAGCGTCGGCATCCAGTTGTTCATGCCGTTGGCGACGAAGTAGGCGCAGAACCACAGCGTCCAGACGACCAGCGTGCGGCTGCGGAACAGCGGCGAAAGCACCTCGCGCCAGCGCGTTGGTGCGCCGGTCACGACCTGCGGTCGCGCCGCGGTGGGCACGTCGGACGCCGTCGGCACAATGCGACGGTCGGTGCTCGCCTCCACTTGCCGGATGATGCGCTCGGCTTCGGCCAGGCGTCCCTGCGCAATCAGCCAGCGCGGGGATTCCGGTAAGCGCAGCAACAGCAGCGTGATGATCAGTCCCGGAATGCCGCCGATCAGGAACATCATCTGCCAGCCGAAGTGCGGCACGACCCAGGCGCCGATCTGGCCCGTCGCCATCAGGCCGACGGGAAAGA
>JBBWZU010000674.1:0-5670 GCA_039649225.1 Hyphomicrobiales bacterium
CTTGCTGAATCGAGGATCGGCGACAACAACTATCTCGGCAACGACATCTTCTATCCGCCGGGCGGCCGCACCGGCGCCAACGTGCTGCTCGGCACCAAGACCATGATCCCGATCGATGGTCCGGTGCGCGAGAACGTCGGCCTCTTGGGCTCGCCGGCGTTCGAGATTCCACGCATGGTCGATCGCGACCGCGACATGAACGCGTCGTTCGACGAGACGACGCGCCGCGCGCGCCTGCGAGCTAAGAACGCCTACAATTTCGTCACCGCGCTGTTCTTCCTGGCGAGCCGCTGGATGGCGGTGCTCGCGGCGCTTGTCCTCGGCGAGGCCGCCTTCGCCGGCTACGACCGCTTCGGCGTCCTGGCGCTCTTTGCCGGCATCGCGGCGCTCACCGCCGCCTATCTGGTCTTCTTCACGGTTCTGGAACGGGCCAGCCTGAGCTTCGGACGGCTCGCGCCGAAATTCGCCTCGATCTACGAGCCGTATTTCTGGTGGCACGAGCGGCACTGGAAGTTGTCGGATTCGCCGGTCACGAGCCTGTTCGCCGGTACGCCGTTCCGCGGCATGCTGTTGCGCGCCATGGGCGTGAAGGTCGGCGCCAAGCTGTTCGATTGCAGCCAGTCGATCACCGAGCGCACGCTGACCGAGCTTGGCGACCACGCCAATCTCAACGAGGGCTGCGTGCTGCAGGCCCATTCGCTCGAGGAAGGCGTGTTCAAGTCGGACTTTATCCGCCTCGGCAATGGCTGCTCGGTCGGTCCGGGCGCCTTCGTTCACTATGGTGTCAGCACCGGCGATCACGTCGTGCTCGACGCCGACAGCTTTTTGATGAAAGGCGAAGTGCTCGAACCGCATACCGGCTGGCGCGGCAATCCGGCCAAGCTGGCGCGCCGGCACGCGGTTGATGGCGCAGCCAAGATCGGCGACAGCGCGGCTTCGGCGGTGCAGGATAGCGACAGTTTCCGCATCGCCGCCGAGTAGCTTCCGCGCCGGCTGTGCCGACGCCACGCGGGCAAGGGATGCGCAAGAAAGTCAGGCTGAAGAAGGTCACGGCCGACAACTGGGAGGCGGTGGTCGAGCTGGAGCTCGACGCCGACCAGCAGGATCTGGTCGCCAGCAACCTCTATTCGGTCGCCGAATCGCAGTTCGATCCCGATGCGCGCCCGCGTGCGGTCTATGCCGGCAGGCGCGCCGTCGGGTTCCTGATGTATGACGTGCAGTCGCGCGGCAAATCGCGAGAGGCATCGATCTATCGTTTCATGATCGACCGCAAGCATCAGGGCAGGGGATACGGCCGCGCCGCGCTCGGCGAGGCGCTGAAGGAAATCAGCGCGATCCCACGCATCAAGCGCGTATCGATCCGCTACATGCCGAACAATCCGGTCGCCAAACCGTTCTACGCCAGCTTCGGGTTTAGGGAAGTCGGGCGTGATCGCGACGGCGAAGTGATCGCGGAACTCAAGCTGTGATGTCGGGCGACGCGACCGGCGCAACCGATCTCGCTTTGCAACGCGCCATCGTGGCTCTGGCTCCGCCCGGCCTGCTGATCGGCCATCGCGTAATCGCATCCGGCGATGAACTCGCGCTTCTCCCCGCGGAGGCCACCGCGATGGAATCGATGGCGGTCGACCGGCGTCGCGCCAGCGGGGCCGCGCGGCAGGTTGCGCGCGCACTGATGGCGCGGCTCGGCTACGTCAATCTCCCGATTCTCAAAAGTCCATCCGGCGCTCCGATCTGGCCCGTCGGACTTAACGGCTCGCTGGCGCATGACGATCGCGTCGCGGTGGCGGCTGTCGGGTTGCAGCGCGACGTCGTTGCGGTTGGCATCGATGTCGAGCCGGCCGTGCCGTTGCCGGCGGACATGCTGGAGTTGATCGCCACGCCGAACGAGCTGCGCACCATTGCGGACGATCCGCTGGGTGGAAAACTTCTCTTCGCCGCCAAGGAGGCGGTCTACAAGGCGGTCCATCCGCTCGACGGCGTGTTTCTGGACTTTCACGACATCGCGGTCGATCTCGTCGCCCGTACGGCGACGACCCGGACCGGGCGCGTGCTCTCGCTGCGCACTTGCATATCCTCGCACGTGGTGGTCTTGGCGTCCGTCCGAATTGAGTGACGGGCGCTTTTGTCGCTTACGCCGCCGCGACGTCGGCGAGAAAGCGATCGACCTCATCCTTCAGGGCGCTGGCCTGGCTGCCGAGCTTGCTCGAGGCGTCCAGCACTTCGTCGGCGGCGCGGCTGGTCTCGCCGATGGCGCCGGTGACGCCTGCGACGTTGCCTGTCAGTTCACCGGTCCCTTGCGCTGCCATCTGGACGTTGCGCGAGATTTCCTCGGTCGCCGCTCCCTGCTCCTCGACTGCCGCCGCGATCGCGGTGGTGAACCCGTCGACCTCATGCATGGTGGACGTGATGGTGCGCACGGAGGCAACCGACTTCGTCGTCGAGTCCTGGATCGCGGCGATCTGCTGGCTGATCTCCTCGGTCGCTTGCGCGGTCTGCGTGGCGAGCGATTTGACTTCCGAGGCGACGACGGCAAATCCGCGGCCCGCTTCGCCGGCCCGTGCGGCCTCGATTGTTGCGTTGAGTGCAAGCAAATTGGTCTGCGCCGCGATCGCCTGAATCAGCCCAATCACCTCGCCGATCTTCTGCGCGGTCCCGGCGAGGGTCTCGATCTCTGCGTTCGAGTGTCTTGACAGCTCGGCTGCCCGACGCACCACGCGGGTCGCGCTTTCGACCTGCTTGCCGATTTCCTTGATTGAGGACGTCAGTTCCTCGGCGGCGCCCGCGACATTCTGCACGTTGGATGAGCATTGCTCCGAAGCCGCGGCCGCGCTGGTAGCCTGGCCTGTGGCCGCGCTGGCAACGCCGGAAAGCAACTTCGCGGTTGCGTCCATGCGCGCTGCGTTGTCGCCAACCGCCGCCAAGGTTTCGGAAACGGACATGCGGAATTGGCCGATCAACGTGTCGACCCGGCGCTGGCGCGCTTCGCGTTGCGCCTGCTCGGCGTCGGCTGCCTGCTCGAGGCGCGCGCGCTCGATCGCGTTGTCGCGAAACACCGCAATGGCGCGCGCCATGCCGCCGATCTCGTCCTTGCGCTCGCTGCCGTCGATAGCAACGCCGGTGTCGCCGCCGGCAAGCGTCAGGGTCGTGCCAACCAGCTTTCCGAGCGGGCGTGTGATCGAGCGTGCCGCCAGATATGCGGTCAGAGACGCAACAACGATGAGGCCGACGGCGGCGAGCAGTGCAAGCATCAGCGCGATGGTGGCACGCCCGACGACGGCCGCTGCCGCCGCCTTGAGATCCGCCGCGAGCCGGTCCTCGAATGTCTTGAGTTGGTCGATCCGCGCGGTCGCGGCCTTGAACCAGACCGGTGCCGTCACGTCATTCTTAGCTTCTCCCAGCGCGGATGTGATCGCAACCTCACGCATGCGCGCGACGTCGGCCGCAGCCGCCGAAACAAGCGCTTGCCTGAGTGCATCCTGCTGCGCGGACGTCCCCTCGCGCCGCACGATGTCGAAATAGCTGTCCTGTCCGGCGCCGAGCGCGACAAAACCGCGAAGATCGCCGGCGCCGAAGCGGCCTGCCGCAAAGCCGCGCGCGCCACTCGCGCGCTCCTGGCCGGCGAGCTCCTTGCCGCGGATACCGGCGGTGTAGACCGAGAGCGTGCTTGCGATGGCGCTATCCTGCGCAAGCTCGCGGATCGCCTCGATGGTCACGATCAAAGAGGCGATGATCTTGCTATAGGCCGCGGCCGCCTCGCCCCCTGGCAGCGCAAGCGCGTCCACGTCCCGGCGCAATTTCTCCAGCGCGCTGAGCTCGCCTGCGGCGGCATTGAGCCGCGCGCCGAGCGTGCCGGCGTGCGTGGTCGCAATGCTTGCGGCGCGCAACGCGTCGATGCGCGCGTCGGCCGCCTTGCGCTGAACCGGCAATTCGCCGGCGAAATCCTTGCCCTTCGAGCCGACGAAGCCAGCCGACATGCCGCGCTCGCGTTGCAATTCGTGAGCAACGAGACTCGCCCTCTCGGCAAGCTCCGCAGCCGCCAGCACATCGCGCGCCGCTGCGGCCTTCTGTTGGGCCTCGAACACTGCCGAACCGGCAAAGATCGTGAGGCCGAGGAGCGGCACAAGGCAGGCCAAGGCGATCTTCTGGGCGATGCTGACGTCGGAGAAACGTAGGGTCATGACACCAAGCCGAGCCGAACGAGGGCGGGTTTTCCGGAAATTCTCAATTTCCCAAGGAGGATGCGGTTCAATCCTTAAGCTTTTCCACAGTATTGCGCTGGTAAATAACCCGGCGACCTGCTTATGACTGGTTGTATTCGTCACGATCAAAGACAGTTGAGCGTGTCACTCTGCATGCTCGCTCCACTGAATGATCCAACGAAAAGCTGAATCAAATCGGCGGCTTGGGTAGACTCATTGAACCTGTGGCGCACGGTTGCGGGCCGGCGCCATCGATTACGCCATTGCGGGAATTATGCGTGGCGCGCCACTCGGAATTCGCCGGGCTCGGTATTTATGCGGATCACCGAAATTTCGTCGTTCCGATCCGTTATGCCCCGGGTGCCTCGAGCAGGCTCGTCGCAAGGCGTAGCGCATCTTCGAAACTCTTGCGCTTGCGTTCGGCATCCCGCGCGAGTGCGAGAAGCTCGTCCGGCGTCTTGTCCTTCAGGCGGGCGAAGGCGGGCGACGCCACCAGGTCCGGCGCCGGCGCTTCGCCGTTGCGTACCGCAAGCATGCGTTGGATCAGATTGAATTCGAGCCGATAACGATCCGCGACCTGTGCGTGGCGTCCCACATACGACGCCAGCTGCGCGGCGGATTTGGCGCGAAGATATTCGGTCGTCGCCAAATATCCCTCGCTCTGCTCATCCGCCTGCAGCAGGGTTTGGATCTTCTCGTCTTCGACAATATCGTCGCACAATTCGACACACTCGTCGCAGATGAAGACCGCGGGGCCGGCAATAAGGCAGCGCACGTCATGCTGGCTCTTGCGGCAGAACGAGCAATACAGGGCCGCTTTCTGCGGCGCCGGCTCGTGCTCCGCGCTGGACGCAAGCGGCGGCTCGCCAGCCGCTCGCGACTGAGCCGCCTCGATCTTGGCGGCCAGGATATTCCAGTTTTCATAGCCGAATGCTCTCGCGATCAGCTCCAGACATTCGCTGTGGGTGGTTTCAACCGCCTTTCCTTGCAAGGCACCGCGCAGGGCGTGCGCCATTGCCTTCGCGTCGCGAAAATCGCGCATGAGAGCACCTCTTCATCGGCGAACGGAAAAATCGGTGCCTGCTTTGCCGACCCGTTCGCCAATGGCGAGGGTGCGGAGCGACATTGATACGTTCACCATCCCCGAGGGGCGCAGGCGGCGGGTGTATCGACCCAGGCGCAAGCTTGGCGCAGGGCCGAGCCGGGTGTCAACCGGCGAGATGTTCTGTGTCAGTAGCGCGTGATCTGTCGCCTGTTTGTAGCTCGTGAAGTGTCGTGTTTTTGGTGCCCTAGAACAAAGGGGGCACGATGGGCACGGCATCCATTCACGAGGGTGTACGGCGGATGCGGTTCTCGGATTTGCTGGAACGGACGGAAGCCAAGGCGCTGACGCAGGCGGCGGCGTCTGAGATTCTCGGGATCAACGTGCGGACGTTTCAACGCTGGGCGGAACGCTATGAGGCGGAAG
>JBBWZU010000677.1:0-5052 GCA_039649225.1 Hyphomicrobiales bacterium
AGCTGTTGCTGCTTGATGAGCCGGCCGGCGGCCTCAATCATACCGAGATCAACGGGCTCGGCGCGCTGATCAAGCGCATCCGCGACGAGCGCCGCATCACGATCCTTTTGGTCGAGCATCACATGAGCATGGTGATGTCGATCTGCGACAAGGTCGTCGCGCTCGACTTCGGCCGCAAGATTGCCGAGGGCACGCCCGCGCAGGTGCAGAGCAATGACGACGTGATCCGCGCCTACCTTGGAACGACGAAATGAACCGGCTCCTCGAAGCGCGCGGACTCTGCGCCTTCTACGGCGCCACTCAGGTTCTGTTTGGCATCGACCTGTCGATCGACGAGGGTGGCATCACGACACTGCTCGGCGCAAATGGGGCGGGCAAGACCACGACGCTGCGTTCGCTATCCGGCATGTGCCGCACGCACGGCGACATCGTGTTTCAGGGAAAATCCATCGCGGGTCGTGGAACGGAAGATATCGTGCGGCTTGGCATCGCGCATGTGCCGCAGGGGCGCGGCACCTTCTCGCGCCAGACCGTGGAAGAGAATCTCGAGATCGGCGCAATGACGCGGCGCGACCGCCGGGCGATCGCGACCGACATCGAGCGCGTCTACGCGTATTTTCCGCGCCTGAAAGAGCGCCATCGCCAGCAGGCCGGTACGCTCTCGGGGGGAGAACAGCAGATGCTGGCCGTCGGCCGCGCCATGATGCTGCGCCCGAAATTGATGTTGCTCGACGAGCCCTCGTTCGGTCTCGCACCGCTGATCGTGGAGGAACTGTTCGGCATCCTGCGCACGCTGAACCGAACCGAGAAGGTCAGCATGTTGCTGGTCGAGCAGAATGCCGCATTGGCGCTCGATCTTGCCGATGACGCCTATCTGATCGAGACCGGCCGCCTGGTGACGACCGGCCCGGCGCGGCAATTGCGCGACGATGAAAACATCCGCCGCTCCTACTTGGGATACTGACGGGACGCTCATGGAATTGTTTGCGCATCAGATCCTGGCGGGGCTCGCGACCGGCGGCATCTATGCCTGCATGGCGCTCGCCGTGGTGATGATCTACCAGGCGATCGATCACCTGAACTTTGCGCAGGGCGAGATGGCGATGTTTTCGACCTTCATCGCCTGGCAACTCATTCAGTGGGGTATTCCGTACTGGCTCGCCTTCGGGGCAACGATCGTGATTTCATTCGCCGCCGGCGTGGTGATCGAGCGCGTGGTGCTGCGGCCGGTCCACGATGCGCCGGTGCTCAGCCACGTCGTGGCCTTCATCGCGTTGCTGGCGATCCTCAACAGCGCGGCCGGCTTCATCTGGGACTACACCATCAAAAGCTTTCCGAGCCCGTTCGGCGGCGGCGCGTTTCTCGGCCAGGGCCTGATGAGCAAGCATGATGCCGGCATGATCGGCATGACGTTGGCGATGCTGGTGCTGCTCTATCTGTTCTTCCGCCACACGCGCATCGGGCTTGCGATGCGCGCCGCCGCCGCGAATCCGGAGAGTGCGCGGCTCGCCGGTATTCGCGTTGGCTGGATGACGGCGCTCGGCTGGGGCATGGCGGCGGCAATCGGCTCGGTCGCCGGCATGCTGATCGCGCCGGTGGTATTCCTCGAGCCCAACATGATGCTGAGCATTCTGCTTTACGGCTTTGCCGGCGCGGTCGTCGGCGGGCTGACCAGCCCGGGCGGCGCGGTGATCGGCGGCTTTGCGGTCGGCATCATCGAAAACCTCGCCGGCACTTACATCCCGGTGGTCGGGCGCGAAATGAAGCTCTCGATCGCGCTTTGCATCATCGTCGCCGTGCTCTGCGTAAAGCCGAGCGGTCTGTTCGGCCGCCCCGTCGTGACGAGGGTCTGATGTTGCTCCGCCGAACAGGCACCCGCGAGCCGCCCGTCGCAACCATCGCCGGAATGCCGCTGACCACCTGGCGGCTGACGGCGCTCGGAATCGGGCTCGTAGTCCTTGCCGTGATCCCGTTCGTGATGAAGAATTTCTACATCTTCCAGATCACGCTCGCGATCATCTACGCCATCGCGATCCTCGGGCTCAATCTGCTGACCGGCTTCAATGGCCAGTTCTCGCTCGGGCACTCGGCGTTCTACGCCATCGGCGCCTATACGGCGGCGATCATGATGGACGGCTTCGACATCCACTATGCCTGGACACTGCCGGCCGCCGCCATCGTGTGCTTCATTTTCGGCTTCCTGTTCGGCCTGCCGGCGCTTCGGCTCGAAGGCGTCTATCTCGCGCTTGCGACCTTCGCGCTCGCCATTGCGATCCCGCAAATGCTCAAATCCTCGGCAGTCGAGCACTGGACCGGTGGCGTGCAGGGCATCACCATCATCAAGCCGGATGCGCCGTTCGGCCTGCCGCTCAATTCCGATCAATGGCTCTATCTCTTCACCATCATCGTCGCGGTGGTGATGTATGTGTGCGGCGACAATCTGGTGAAGAGCCGCACCGGGCGCGCGCTGATCGCGATCCGCGACCATCCGATTGCCGCGAGCGCGATGGGCATCGACGTGGCGCTCTACAAGTCGCTGACCTTCGGGGTGAGCGCGCTCTATACCGGCGTGGCGGGCGCGCTCGGCGCCATCGCGATCAGCTTCGTTGCGCCGGACAGCTTTACCTTCTCGCTTGCGATCGCGCTGTTCGTCGGCCTCGTGGTCGGTGGCACCGGCTCCATTCCGGGCACATTCTTCGGCGGGCTCTTCGTGCTGTTCGTGCCCAATATCGCCGAGCAGTTCTCCAAAGGCTTGGCGGGCGCGGTTTACGGGATCATCCTGCTGCTGGTCATCTACCTGATGCCGACCGGCGCCGCGGGACTGGTGCGTCTGATTTCGTCACGTTTGGTGCAACAGGGCCGCGCAGGCGGCTGAACAGGAGGAAGCAATGCAATTGAACAAACGCATGCTGTTGGCCTCGATCGCCGGTCTTGCGGTCGTGGTCGCCGGCCCCGCGCTGGCGCAGAAGAAATACAGCCCGGGCGCATCCGACACCGAGATCAAGCTCGGCAACACCAATCCATACAGCGGCCCGGCCTCCGCCTATGGGCTGATCGGCAAGACGATCGACGCCTACTTCAAGAAGGTGAACGCCGAAGGCGGCATCAATGGCCGCAAGATCAACTTCATCTCCTACGACGATGCCTATTCGCCGCCGAAGACGGTCGAGCAGGTGCGCAAGCTGGTCGAGAGCGACGAGGTGCTGTTCGTGTTCCAGCCGCTCGGCACGCCGTCCAATTCGGCAATCCACAAATACATGAACTCCAAGAAGGTGCCGCAACTGTTCGTCGCGACCGGTGCCACCAAGTGGGGTGATCCGAAGAACTTCCCCTGGACCATGGGCTGGCAGCCCAACTATCAGAGCGAAGGCCGCATCTACGCGCAGTACCTGATCAAGAACCATCCGAACGCAAAGATCGGCATTCTTTATCAGAACGACGACTACGGTAAGGACTACGTCAAGGGGATGAAGGACGGCCTTGGCGAAAAGGCCAAGACGATGATCGTGTCCGAGCAGCCCTACGAGACCAGCGATCCGACGGTCGACTCGCAGATCATCAACCTGAAGGCCTCCGGCGCGGACGTTTTGTTCAACGTCACCACGCCGAAGTTCGCCGCGCAGGCGATCAAGAAGGCGCACGAGATCGGCTGGCAGCCGATCCATCTTCTCAACAACGTGTCGAACTCCGTCGGCTCCGTGCTCAAGCCCGCGGGCCTCGATGCCGCCAAGGGTGTGCTCTCGACCGCCTACCTGAAGGATCCGACCGACTCGACCTGGGACAACGATCCCGGCAAGAAGGACTGGATCGCCTTTATGGACAAGTATTTCCCCGACGGCGACAAGACCTCGAGCTTCACGGCCTACGGTTACAGCGTGGCGCAGACCGTGGCGCAGGTTCTCAAGCAATGTGGCGACGATCTCACGCGCGAGAACGTCATGAAACAGGCGGCGAGCTTGAAGAACGTGCAGCTGCCGATGGCGCTGCCGGGCGTCATGCTCAATACCAGCGCGACCGACTTCTTCCCGTTCAAGCAGATGCAGATGCAGAAGTTCAACGGCGAGCGCTGGGAGCTGTTTGGCCCAGTGATGAGCGGAGATGTGGGGAGCTGAAGCAGTCTGTGTCTCGGGCGCGGCAGCAGCACTTCGCGCTGCACCGCGTGCGGGACACGGGGCTAAACCTTGTGCGGGCTCAGCCAGCGCGCGGCGGCGAGTATCCCAAGCCCGATCGCTGCCGGAAGAAGCCAGAACCATGTGCCGCCGGCCGCGAGCGCGGCCGCGGCGGCCCATGAGATCGACGAGAACGCCTCCGCGAAGGTCGCAAAGCGCGAGGCGGTCTGGCGATGGCGGAAATAGCGCCGCGTCGCCTGCTTGCGGAACCAGAATTGGATGCCGGTCGCGGTCGCGGCCGCCACGATGATCCCGAGCACCGCAATCATCGTTCCGTAAAGCGACAGGAACGCCAGCGCCACGATGAATGGCGCGAACGCGATGGCGATGCCGCCGAGCACGGCTTCGACTTTCGCCCGTACCACGTGACTGCGCCGGATCGGCGCAGTCGCGACCAGATCGGGCGCATCCTCGCCGGAGATCGCGAGCCAAGCGAGCCCGCCTGCGAGCTGGCCGGCGGCCATCACCAGCACCGGCACCAGCACGACCAGCGCGCCAGTGCCTTCGCCGTAGGAGCGCCAGAGCAGCAAAGCGGGCGGCAGCAGATAGAGCATCTGCATCAGCGTCTGCGACACCAGCCACGGATCCCGTAGCAGCAGCGTCCATTCTTTCTGCCGCAGCACGCGGATCGGCGCGCGGCCGCGGAAGGCGGAGCGGCGGCGGTGGCGCGTGTTGCCGGCCGACACGCTCGAGGCCGCGATGGCGTGATCGCCAAAGCGCGTCGAGAAGACCAGGATCGCGGCGCCAAGCAGCGCCAGGCTCGAGCCAAGCACCGCGGCGAGCGCGCCAGGATCGCCGAGCGCGGCACGCGCCGGAATCCATACGAAACTATCGACGTCAGGTACCAGCGCGACCAGCGTGTCGGATTCCAGGAACACCATGC
>JBBWZU010000700.1:0-11447 GCA_039649225.1 Hyphomicrobiales bacterium
GCGAACTGGTATTCGGCCCAGGCGTCGACCGCGTCCGCCTTCGCCTTCTGCATCGCCTGATTGATGTTGTCGTCCTTGGTTTTGGTGATCGCCATGAAGACGGTGAGCAGCACAACCGTCACGGCGACAAGATTGTTCAGGCGCTTGTCGTCATCCCGGGCTTTCTTGTCGGCCGCCTCGGTGCTCATGTCGCCCTTCCTTTGCGTTGCGTCTTTAGGTTAGCGGACCCTTTGCCAGATTGCCGAGATCGAACTTCTGCACGTCCTTGAGCAGTTCGATAAAAGCCTTTGCGCCATGATCGAGCGCCGCCTCGCCCTTCTCGGCGCTCGCCAGCGACGCATCGCCGACCGCGCCCGAGGCGTGCAGATCCTGCGTCATCCAGCCAAAGCCGGCGGGAAAATCCGCGCGCAGCCAGGTGTAATCGCGCTCCATCGCGTAGGTCGCCGGCTTGAAATCCGCGATTTTTTCGCGCCGAACCAGCTCCGGATACGCGGCGAGCATGATCGATGTCTCGATGTCGCCGCCATGGATGCCGTGCGTGTGCTCGGACGGGCTGAACAGCCCGTCCGGATAGCCGAAGCGCCCCCACGAGCAGTGCACCGCCAGCATGCCATGCCGCACGCGCAACTGCCGTGCCGCCAGATCGATGATGGTGAGATTGCCGCCATGACTGTTGATGATGATGAGTTTCCTGATCCCGGCGCGGGCGACGCTCTCGCCGATCTCGATGAAGGCGCGCAGCGCGGTTTCCGGCGAGAGTGTCAGCGTGCCGGGAAACGCCTTGTGCTCGTCCGACGCGCCGACCGCCTGCACGGGCAAAATGAGCGCCGGCGTATCCGGCGGCAGCAGCGCGCGCACGCGCGCCAGATAGGCCTCCGCGATATAGGTGTCGACGCCGACCGGCAAATGCGGCCCGTGCTGCTCGACCGCCGCCACCGGCAGCACGGCGATGCGCGGCCGGGCGGCGAATTCTTCCGAGGTCAGGCTGAGCCAGTCGGCCACGACAATACTCCGTTATCGGCACGCACGCCGTAGCCGAAAGCCTCGCCAACGTCACGTCCCTCGCCTATGGTCCGGCCGAATTTTCCTTTCGGAATGGAGGCACGCATGACGTTCGCAACGATGGCGCGCTGGGCGCTCGCCATGGCCCTCACGGCCCTCACGGCCCTGCCGGCCGCGCAGGCGCAGACGCTCGACAAGGTCTCGTTCGGCACCAATTGGGTGGCCGAGGCCGAGCATGGCGGCTTCTATCAGGCGGTCGCCGACGGCACCTATGCGAAATACGGTCTCGAGGTCACGATCGTGCCGGGCGGCCCGCAGGTGAACAACCGCCTGCCGCTGCTCGCCAAGAAGATCGACTTCTTCATGAGCGCGAACTCGCTGCAGAGCTTCAACGCGGTCGAGCAGAATATTCCGACGCTGGCGGTCGCGGCGATTTTCCAGAAGGACCCGCAAGTGATGATCGCGCACCCGGGCGAGGGCGTGGAGAAGTTCGACGACCTCAAGAAGGTCACGCTACTGGTCTCCTCCGAGGGGATGCAGACCTATTTCAAATGGATGCAGGCCGAATTCGGTTTCAGCCCGGAAAAGGTGAAACCCTACACGTTCAACCCGCAGCCGTTTTTGGTCGACAAGAAAAGCGCGATGCAGGGCTACGTCACGTCGGAGCCCTACGCGGTCGAGAAGGCAGCCAAGATCAAGCCGAAGATCTTTCTGCTCGCGGACAGCGGCTTCAACACCTATTCGACGCTGATCGAAACGCGCCGCGACGTGGTGGAGAACAAGCCCGGCCTGGTGCAGCGCTTCGTCGATGCCTCGGCGATCGGCTGGTACAATTATCTCTACGGCGACAACAAAAGCGCCAACGAGCTGATCAAGAAGCACAATCCGGAGATGAGCGACGAGCTCCTCGCCTATTCGATCGACAAGATGAAGGAATACGGCATCGTCGATTCAGGCGACACGCTCAAGCTCGGCATCGGCGCGATGACGGATGCCCGCATGGCGAGCTTCTTCGACAAGATGGTGCGTGCCGGCGTGATCAAGCCGGCGGTCGACTTCCGCAAGTCGTACACGCTGCAATTCGTGAACAAGGGCGTGGGGCTGGATCTGCGGCCGAAGAATTAGGTCCATCTGTTCCGTCATGCCCGGCCTTGTGCCGGGCATCCACGTCTTTCTTGCGCCCGCTTGCGACGAAGCAAGACGTGGATGGCCGGGACAAGCCCGGCCATGACGAAGGTGTTTATCCCAGCACCAGCTTCACCACGACGCCGAGCGCCGCCATCACGCCCACCACTTCGATCAAGCTGCGGTGCAGGCCGAACGCCAGCACGGCGGCGATGACCGCCAGCGCGGAAGCGCGCAGATCGAGCGAGAGCGGATCGAACGCGAAATAGCGCAGCCAGCCGACGCGCGTCTCCACGACCTGCCCGAACAGCACATGCAATGCGAACCAGACCGTGAGGTTGAGGATCACGCCGACGACTGCCGCCGTGATCGCCGCAAGCGCGCCCGACAGTTTGCGATTGCCGCGCAGTTGCTCGACGAACGGCGCGCCGGCGAAGATCCACAGCATCGAGGGCGTGAACGTGACCCAGGTCGTCATCGCGGCGCCGAGAATGCCCGCCACGATGGGCGAGAATGGCGCGGCCTCGCGGAATGCCGCCAGAAAGCCGACGAACTGCGTCACCAGGATGAGCGGCCCCGGTGTCGTCTCGGCCAGACCCAGCCCGTCGACCATTTCGGGCGCGGTCATCCAGTGATGCGTCTCGACCGCCTGCTGCGCCATGTAGGCGAGCAACGCATAGGCGCCGCCGAAGCTCACCACGGCGAGCTTTGAAAAGAAGGTGCCGATGGTCACCAGCACGTGCGCCGGCCCGAAGATCAGCGCCGCAAGCGCAACCGGCGCCCACCACAGCACGACGCCGACGATCGCGGCGGTGAAGAACTTGCCCCAGCGGTTCGGATCCGCGGGCGCGGTAACAATCTCCCCGCCTTTCAATCCCATCTGCTCGGGCGCGGCGCGCGCCACCAGATAGCCGATCAGCGCTGCGATCGCGACGATCACGGGAAATGGCGCGTTGAGAAAGAAGATGCAGACGAAGGCCGCGCCGGCGAGCGCGAGCAGCGTCCGGGTCTTCAGCCCACGCTTGCCGATGCGGATCAGCGCCTCGACGACGATCACCAGCACCGCGGCCTTGATGCCGAACAGCGCGCCGTCGACCCAACTCACCCCGCGCCCGAGCGCATAGAGCAAACTCAGAGCCAGCATCACCAGCGCGCCCGGCAGCACGAACAGAATGCCGGCGGCGAGCCCGCCGCGCACGCCATGCAGCGCCCAGCCGATGTAGGTTGCGAGCTTCTGCGCTTCGGGGCCGGGCAGCAGCATGCAGAAATTGAGCGCATGCAGGAAGCGCGGCTCGTCGATCCATTTTTTCTCGTCGACCAGCATGCGGTGCATCATGGCGATCTGGCCGGCGGGCCCGCCAAAATTGATGCAGCCGATCTTGAACCAGAGCCGGAACGCTTCGCCGAATGTCGGCGAAGCGCTGGCAGTCACGGTGTCTGTTTGCACCGTCATCTCATGCCGCCCTTTCGGTCTGCTTGGCAGGCCAGTTGTGCCGCTCGTCCGCCGCATGGCGCGCCCAGGCGAACAGCGCATCGTAGATCACAAAGCCCTGGCTCAGCAGCCCGTGGTCGTCATCGCCGGCGAGCGCAGAGAGGCCGAGCGATACCGCATGCAGGCCGGCGGCTTCCGCGGCCAGATCATAGCGTGCCGTATCGGCGCCGCGCACGATCAGCGCCAGCCGCGCGAGATGCGGGTCACTGTCCAATCCGAACAGCCGCAGCATCGTGTCGAACGAGCAGAGCTCGCCCTCATGGCTGATCTCGACACCTTCGATATCGAACGGGATCGCGCCGGTCTCCTGCGCCGTATTGGCGACCTCGGACGGATCGACAAAGTAGAAGCGCGCATTCGCATCGATGAAGCGCCGGATCAGCCACGGACAGGCAACGCGGTCGATCTTCGGCCGCCGCCGTGTCACCCAGAGGCTCGGAGACGCCGCGGTAAAGCGATCGAGCGCGGATTTCGTCGTCAGCGGCAGCCCGGCAGCGCTCCACGCCTGATAGCCGCCTTCGAGCACCTGCGCCGCAATGCCCCGCTGGCGCAGATCCGCCGCCACCATCTGGCTGAGCTGATGGCCATAGCGGCAGGCAATGACGATGGGGCGGCCGGCGGCCAGCGTCGGCGCCCATTCGGCGAAGGTTTCCGGCTTGTGCCACGCCGCTGTCGGGATCACGCCCTGCCCCTCGTCGTAGATGGCGCGGCGGCGGCAATCGAGAATCGTCGGCGCATCGGCGGTTCCGATGCGCGACCAAAGTTGCTGAGGAGTGATGAAATAGCTCGCGGAAGACATATGTCCCCTCCGTTTGCGAAGGAGACGGCCTTGGGCTTTGCGAGCCTGAAGTACGGGGCGACCGTCGAAGGCCCCGTTCAGCACCGTTAGATCAATTCGGCGCTGCGTTCAAGTCCGCGTCGCGCACAGCTCTCCCCTGACAATTCGCCGCTCGCATGCGTCGGCAAGCTTCGGTAGGACAAGCCGAAAGGAAAACCCGGGGGGAACGCCATGTCCAACACGATCGATCTGTCCGGCCGTTTTGCCGTGGTCACCGGCGGCGCGCAGGGGATCGGCCGGGCGATCACCGAGCGGTTCCTCGATTCCGGCGCCGCGGTCGCGATCTGGGATCGTGACGCCGCCTTCGCCCAGAAGACCGCGGATGAACTCAAAGCCCGCGGCAAGGTCGTGGCGATCGCCGCGGATGTGACCAAACTTGCCGACGTGGAGCGCGCGCGCGACGACACCGTCAAGGCGCTCGGCCACGTCGATATCCTGGTCAACAATGCCGGCATTGCGGGCAAGAATGCCACCACCTGGGAATACCCGGCCGACGAATGGGCGCAGGTCATGCGCGTCAATCTCGACGGCCCGTTCTACTGCTGCCGCACGCTGGCGCCTGTCATGATCGCGCAAGGCTACGGCCGCATCGTCAACATCGCCTCCATCGCCGGCAAGGAAGGCAACCCGAACGCGTCCGCCTATTCGGTTTCCAAAGCGGGCGTGATCGCGCTGACCAAATCGCTCGGCAAGGAGCTCGCCGGCCACGACATCGCGGTGAATTGCATCACGCCGGCTGCTGCCCGCACCGCGATCTTCGACCAGATGAAGCCGGAGTTCATTGAATTCATGCTCTCGAAGATTCCGCGCGGGCGCTTCGTCAAGGTCGAGGAGATCGCGGCGCTCGCCGCCTGGTGCGCATCGGCCGACAACTCGTTCACCACCGGCGCGGTATTCGACATATCCGGCGGACGGGCGACGTATTGAGTCCGGCCGAGCAGGCGCATCGCGACAGGCTGACCGGCATCGCGCTGATGTGCGGCGCCGTGTTCCTGTTCGCCGGCAACGACGCGGCCGCAAAATTCCTCAACGGCCACATGCACACCATCGAGGTGGTATGGGCGCGCTACATGTCGGCCTTCGTGCTGGCGCTCGCGATGTTCAATCCGGTCAAGCGCCCACGACTGATGCGCACCGCGAGGCCCTGGTTGCAGCTCGGCCGCTCGACGCTGCTGCTCGGCTCCACCGCGCTGAATTTCGTCGCGCTGCGCTACCTGCAACTCGATCAGGCGATCGCAATCATCTTCTCCACGCCCTTCATGGTCGCGGTGCTGGGCGGACCGCTGCTCGGCGAATGGGTGAAATGGCGGCGCTGGACCGCGATCATCGTCGGCTTCTGCGGCGTGCTGCTGGTGGCGCAGCCTTTTTCCGGCGGCATTCATCCGGCAGCGTTTCTTTCGCTCGCCGGCGCCGCCTGTTACGCGATCTATTCGATTTCGACCCGCATCCTCTCGCGCCACGACAGCGACGAAACGACGAATTTCTATTCCAATCTCGTGGGCGCGGCGGGCGCCAGCATCGCGGTGCCATTTGTCTGGACCAGCCAGAGCGACCCCAAAATCATCCTGCTGATGTGCTCGATGGGGCTGTTCAGCGGGCTCGGGCATTACCTGCTGATCGTGGCGCACCGCCTCACGCCGGCGTCCGTGCTGGCACCATTCATCTACACCGAGATCGTCTGGATGATCGCGCTGGGCTTCCTGGTGTTCGGCGACACGCCGAACCACTGGACGCTCGCCGGCGTCGCGATCGTCATCGCGTCGGGAATCTATCTTCTTTATCGCGAGCGCGTGGTGAAGGGGGAGATGTAGGTGGGCTGTGTCCCGCGCGAACGGGCCCCGGATTGCCTGATGTGAAAGGAATCGAGGTCGATTGCATTCCCGACCTGCCCTGTTACAAATCCAAGCCAACGCGCATCCCGTTTCGAGGTCCAATACATGGCGAGGAAACCTGCCCGGCCGCCCGCCCGCGCGGCATCGAACGGCCGCCGCCCGAATGACGATATCGGCGAGGAGATGCGGCTCCAGCTTTATCGATCGCAATTCCGCCTGCGCCAGGCCGAGCAACGCGCCTACGACCTGTTCCTGCAAAACCTCGTCAAAGGCACCAGCCACCTGTCGCTCGGCCAGGAAGCGATCGCGGCCGGCTTTGCCTGCGCGATGAAAAAAGGCGACCTTTCGTTCTGCACCTATCGCGGACATGCGCACACGCTCGCGCGTGGCGTGCCGGTCGAGCAGGTGCTGGGCGAGCTGATGCAGCGCGACAACGGTCTGATGCGCGGCAAAGGCGGCTCGATGCACCTCACCTCCGCCGAGCATGGCGTGATGGGCTCCTACGCGATCATCGGCGCGCACCTACCGATCGCGTGCGGCGCGGCGCTGCGCGCGCAATATCGCGGCGACAAGGACGTCACCGTGTGCTTCTTCGGCGACGGCACCACCAATATCGGCGCGTTCCACGAGGCGCTGAACTTCGCGGCGATCTGGAAGCTCCCCGTCGTGTTCGTGTGCGAGAACAATCACTACATGGAATACACGCCGATCGGGGATGTCACGGCGGTCGAGAGTCCGGCCGGCGACCGCGCCTCGGCTTATGGCCTTCCGAAGATCGTGATCGACGGCAACGATGCCGACGCGGTTTATCGCGCTGCCCAAACCGCCTACACCAAGGCGCGCGCCGGCGCAGGCCCTTCGCTGATCGAGTGCCTCACCTATCGCCACAGCGGCCATTCGCGCGCCGATCCCGGCGCCTATCGCCCCAAGGGCGAGCTGGAGCGCTGGAAGAAGGACAAGGACCCGATCAACATCTATCGCGAGCGCATGGCGCAGTTCGGCATCGGCAAGGATCAGATCGCAAAGATCGAAGCCGACGTGAACAACGAAGTCGAGGCCGCGACCGAGGCCTGCAAGGCCGCGCCGAATCCGCCGATGGATATCCTGTTCACCGACGTCTATGCGGACGGAGGCTGGGCATGGCGGAACTGACTTATCGTGAAGCCGTGGCTCGTGGCATCGCGCAGGAGATGAAGCGCGACAACGACGTGATCTTCTTCGGCGAGGACATCGGCAAGGCCGGCGGCGTGTTCAAGTCGACGGTCGGCCTGTACGAGCAATTCGGCCCGAAGCGCATCCGCGACACGCCGATCTCCGAGCAGGCGATTTTGGGCGCCGCGATGGGGGCCGCGATGACCGGCTTGAAGCCGATCGCCGAGATCATGTTCTCGGACTTCTTCGCGGTGTGCTTCGACTACATCGCCAACGAGTTTCCCAAAAGCCGCTACATGTCGAACGGTCAGCTCAAGTGTCCGCTGGTCGTGCGCACCGCCAATGGCGCCGGCTCGCGCTTCGGCGCGCAGCATTCGCAGAGCGTGGAAAACTGGGCGATGATGATCCCGGGCCTCAAGGTCGTCGCGCCTTCGACGCCGCGCGATGTCATCGGACTGCTCGCCGCCGCGGTGCGCGATCCCGACCCGGTGATCTTCTTCGAGCACAAATCGCTCTATGCCACCAAGGGCGAAGTGCCGGACGGCGAGATCGTCGACACGCTCGGCACCGCCAAGATCGTTCGCCCCGGCAAGGACGCCACCATTCTGGCGCTTGCCCTGATGGTGCCGCGCGCGATCGAGGCGGCAAACCGGCTCAAGGCGGAACACGGCATCGACGCGGAAGTTGTCGACGTGCGTTCCCTGGTACCGCTCGACATGCAGACGATCCTGGGTTCCGTGCGCAGGACCAACCGCTTGTTTACCGTGGAAGAAAACCCACGTCTGTGCGGCTGGGGCGCGGAGATCGTGTCGATCGTCGCCGATGAGGCGTTCTACGATCTCGACGGCCCGCCGGTGCGCATCACGACGCCGCACATCCCGCTGCCGGCCGCCGATGCGCTCGAAGACGCGATCCTGCCGACGGTGGAGCGGATCGCCGCGACGGTGCGGCGATCGCTGGAGAGCTAATCTTTCCGCTGGCGAAATGAGCGGAGCAAGTGGAGGAAGCCGATGGCCAATTACGACAACCTTCTCGCCAACGTCCCGACCGATCTGTGGATCGGCGGCCAATGGCGCAAAGCCTCCGACGGCGCCCGCTTCGACGTGATCGATCCGGCGACCGAGAACACGATCGCGTCGGTTGCGAGCGCCAGCGTCGAGGACGCCAAGGCCGCGATCGATGCGGCGTCCGGCGCCTTCGCGGCGTGGGCGGCGAAAAAACCGCGCGAGCGCGCCGAAATTTTGCGCAAGGCCTTCGAGCTGATCGTGCGCGATGCCGAGCGCTTCGCCAAACTCATCACCATCGAGAACGGCAAGGCGCTCTCCGACTCGAAGGGCGAGGTGCTGTATTCGGCCGAGTTCTTCCGCTGGAACGCCGAAGAGGCGGTGCGCAATATCGGGCAGATCTACAACGCGCCCGCTTCCGGCGCGCGCGTCGTGGCCCAGCACCGTCCGGCCGGCGTCGCCGTGCTGGTGACGCCGTGGAATTTCCCGGCCGCGATGGCGACGCGAAAAATTGGTCCGGCACTCGCAGCCGGCTGCCCGGTCGTGCTCAAGCCCGCCTCCGACACGCCACTGACCATGCTGGCGCTGATGCCACTGCTGGAAGAAGCCGGCGTGCCGGCCGGCGTCGTCAACGTGATCCCGTCGCGCCGCTCCGGTCCGGTGGTGAGCGCAATGCTGCACGATCCGCGCGTGCGCGTGGTTTCGTTCACCGGATCGACGGAAGTCGGACGCAATCTGCTCAAGGAAGCCGCCGACAACATCCTCAAGCCCGCCATGGAGCTTGGCGGTAACGCGCCCTTCATCGTGTTCGAGGACGCCGATATCGATGCGGCGATCGAGGGCGCGATGATCGCCAAGATGCGCAACATGGGCGAGGCCTGCACCGCCGCGAACCGCTTCTATGTGCACGAGAAGGTGCATGGCGAGTTCGCCAAGAAGCTGACCGACAAGATGGCGGCACTGAAAATGGGCAACGGCCTCGACGACGGCGTGGCGCTCGGGCCGCTGATCAACGAGGCCGGCCGCGACAAGGTGGTCGAGCTGGTCGATGACGCGGTAAAACGCGGCGCCAAGATCTTGACCGGCGGCAAGAAGCCGGAAGGACCGGGCTTCTTCTATCCGGCGACCGTGATCGACAACGTGCCGGATGGCGCCAAGATGCTCAACGAGGAGATCTTCGGACCCGTCGCGTCGATACAAACGTTCAAATCCGAAGACGAGGCCATCCGGCGCGCCAACGATACCGAGTACGGGTTGGTGGCGTATCTCTACACCAAGGACCTCTCGCGCGGCATGCGCGTATCCGAGCAGCTCGAGTTCGGCATGATCGGCTTGAACCGCGGTCTCGTGTCAGACCCGGCCGCGCCGTTCGGCGGCATGAAGCAATCCGGCATCGGCCGCGAGGGCGCGCATGATGGGCTGATGGAGTTTTTGGAGACGCAGTACGTGTCGGTGGCGTGGTAGCCGCATGGACGTCCTGATGCCGCAGCTCGGCGAGACCGTCGCCGAGGGCAAGATCTCGAAATGGTTCGTCAAGGCCGGCGATACCGTGAAGCCGGGCGACAATCTGTTCGAGATCGAAACCGACAAAGTCTCGATGGAAGTGCCGGCGATTTCGGCCGGCGTGCTGAGCGCGATCAATGTCGCGGCCGGCGAGACCGTGCCGGTGGGGGCCGTGGTGGCGGTGATTTCGGGCGCAGGTGAAAAGGCAGCGCCAGCGGCGGCACGCCCGACCTCTCCCCCGCTCATTCCGGCGAAAGCGGGAATCCAGGACCAAGGAAAGAAAGATCTGGATTCCCGCTTTCGCGGGAATGAGCGGAGTGTTGCGGCTGCCGCGCCGCACATTCCATTCAAAATGGAGCCGTTCCGCGAGGTCCGCTCGCCCGAGCGCAACTACGGTCCGGCGCGGCTCGCCGGCGGCACCGTCGTCACGCCGCTGGCACGCCGTCTCGCGGGCGAAGCCGGCATCGACCTGACAAACATCAAGGGCTCGGGCCCGCACGGCCGTATCGTCGCGGCCGACGTCGAAGGCGCCAGGCAAACAAAGGGCGCAGCCCCGACCCCCGCGCAGGCTCAAGGCGCAGCCATCGTCGTCCTCACGGCGGAGGTCGGCATCGGGCAATCACTCGCTCTGTGCGCGGACGTGTCCGCGATCGAATTGGCTGACATCATCATCAAGGCCTGGGCGGTGGCGCTTGCGCGCGTGATGCCGGCGGAGACTTCCGATGTCGCCGTCGCAATCGGCAAGACCCGTTCGGTGGTCCGCGATATCGCGGGTAAGTCGCTGAGCGCGATTTCGGTGGCGCGACGCGATGCCGGTGGCGCCGATGAATTCCAAAGCGCACAGACCGTGATTTCCGTGCCGGACGTGCCGGGCATCACGTCCGTCGCCGATGTGCTTCGGCCACCGCAAACGACCGTACTCAGCATCGGCGCGTCTCGCCGCGCACCGGTCGAAGCGGCCGATGGATCAGTGAAGTTCGTCAGCGCGATGACAGCAACGCTCACCTGCGATCATCGCGCGGTCGATGCCGCGCTTGGCGCCGAACTCCTCGCGGCGTTTAGGGGATTTGTCGAAAACCCTGTGACGATGATCGTCTAAATTATTCCTTCACGGCTCCGGTCATCGCCGACACATAGTGCTCGACAAAGAACGCGTAGAGGATGACGAGCGGCAATGAGCCGGCGAGCGCGCCAGCCATCAGCGAGCCCCAGCGATAGATGTCGCCGTCGACGAATTCGTTGACGATCGCGACCGGCACGGTCTTGTTCTGCACCGATTGCAGGAACGTCAGCGCATAGATGAACTCGTTCCAGCACAGCGTGAAGCAGAAGATGAAGGCCGAGATCAGCCCCGGGATCGCGAGCGGCAGCACGATCTTGGCCAAGATCTGCCAGCGGCTCGCGCCGTCGATCAGTGCGCACTCCTCCAGCTCATAGGGAATGGTCTTGAAATATCCCATCAGCAGCCAGGTCGAGAACGGGATCAGGATGGTCGGATA
>JBBWZU010000751.1:0-17973 GCA_039649225.1 Hyphomicrobiales bacterium
GCGGTCCAAGCGATATCGTGGTCGAACAGAATATCGTGCGCGCCGTTCCGGTGAACGCGCCGCGCGATGTGCCGGCGCCGCGCGCCAGCGCGTCGGAAGCCCCGCCGCGTGCCGCCGCCGAGCCGCAACGCGCGCAGACCTTCGAGGAGGATACCTGGCCGCAGCAACCCGAGCCCCCGGCCCGCCCCTCGATCACCCGGCCCGACCTGACACTGCGGCCGCGCACGATCGAGCCGCGCCAAACCGAAGCGCGCCAAGCCGAACCGCGTCACATCGAACCACGCACCCTTGAGCCGCGAGCGCTTGAGCCGCGCGCTCCCGAGCCGCGCCCGATCGAACCGCGTTCCCTCGAGCCGCGTGCCTTCGAACCGCCGCTCCGCCCGGCGCCCGTGGTGGCGCCGCGCTCGCTCGATCCGGTCGCGCCGCCGAATGCAGCGGCCGCCGAATCGGCCGAAGAAGTGGCCCCGCCCGATGCGGCGCTCGCCAGCATGGCGCAACGCCTCGAAGCCGCGCTGCGCCGTCCCGGCGCGCCCGAGGCGCCGCGATCAGCAGCGCCGATGACTGCGCCGCCGCTGACGGCCGAGCAACGGATCGAGGCTGCGTTCGAGCTCCCGCACGGCGAGCAGACCTCGACCGCGCCGGATCTGACGGCCGGGCAGAATGGCGACAAGGGCGACAAGGGCGCCAAGCCGAAATCCGTGCTCGACAGCCTGGAAGAGGAAATGGCGAGCCTGCTCGGCCGCCCGCCGGAGAAGACCTGATAGCGGCCTTCCCGTTTCGCGCGTACCGTTCCGCGCAGTGAGTCGCGCCACGCGGCGTCACGCTTTGCTAGGGTTCGGTACCGCCTTGAGCTCATCGCCTTTCCGCCACGTCTGGCGCGTCAGCCTGTGCGCGTCGCTGGCGCTCGCCGCATCGACGGCCAGCGCGCAGGACATCAGCGTCACCTTCGGCCAGGGTGCCGGGCTCACCGAGCGCGTGCTGCAGCTCATCGCGCTGCTCACGGTGCTTTCGCTCGCGCCCTCGATCCTCGTGATGGTGACGTCGTTCACTCGCATCGTGGTGGTGCTGTCGCTGCTGCGCACCGCGCTCGGCACCGCGACCGCGCCGCCCAACGCGGTGCTCATTTCGCTCGCGATGTTCCTCACCACGTTCGTGATGTGGCCGACATTCACGACCGCCTATGACGTCGGCGTGCGTCCTTTGCTGGCGAACGAAATCACGCCCGAACAGGCCTTCGACCGCGCCGCCGATCCGTTCCGCGTCTTCATGATGAAAAACGTGCGCGACAAGGATCTAAAACTGTTCGCGGACCTTGCCAATCAGCCGACGGTCGCGCGCCCCGAGGACATGTCGCTGCGCATCCTCGTCCCTTCCTTCATGATCTCCGAGCTCAAGCGCGCGTTCGAGATCGGCTTCCTGCTGTTCTTGCCGTTCCTCATCATCGATCTCGTGGTCGCCTCGGTGCTGATGTCGATGGGCATGATGATGCTGCCGCCTGTCGTCGTGTCATTGCCGTTCAAGCTGATCTTCTTCGTGCTGGTCGACGGCTGGAATCTGGTCGCCGGCAGCCTGGTGCAGAGCTACGGGACGCAGTAGCACGGCGGCCTTGGCGGCGGAGCGCCCCGCGAAACACGCGATACACTTTCCCTGACGACACCGGACAAAGCGCCGCCTAGGCTTTCGCCTTCATGGGCCGGACTTCGTGGCAGGAAGGCTGCACCGGGAACGGCCAGGGGGTGATTGCATGTTCAAGACGCTCGTGATGACCTCGTCCCTCGCGGCGGGACTCTTGATGATCGATGTCGCGCAACCCGTTCTCACCGGCGCGACGGCCGAGGCCGCGCCTCCCCGCAAAGTCGCGCCGCGCGTCGCCGCCAGGCCGCACATCGTCCGGGCGCCGCGCATTCAGCGCGCGCCGAGAGTCCATGTCGCCAAACCGCAGCGCGCACCGCGGATCGTTCATGCGAAACCGGAACACCGCGTGGTGCACACCAAGCCGGTGATCACCAAGCCGCCGAAGGTGCCGAGCGTCGTTCACACCAGTCCCAATCTCAATGCGGTCCCGAACAACGCAAAGCCGATTGTCGGGCAGGGTTCGGGATCACACGGGCAAGCTCAGAAATTCGTCTTCAAAAAGGGGCCGGGACAGATCAAGAAGCAGCTTGCGCTCGGACCCGGCGGCGGCCTGAAGCCCGGCAGCTTCATCAAGATCGCCAACAAGCCGTGGCCGATTCACAAGGGCCCGCATAAGATCTGGTGGAAGACCGGCTGGAAGACTTTCGTGCCGTTCACGGCGATCAGCGTCGTGCTGATCGGGGGCGCTTACTACTATCCCGACGCCTACGTGTCGGTCGCGCGTCCCTATTGCGCCGGCCTCACGCCGGACGGCTGCCAGCTGAACTGGCAGGACGTGCCGTTCGAAGGCGGCGGCAGCGAATGGCAGTGCCTGGAATACTGCCCGCGTCCCAATCAGCCTCCGCCGCCGAGGGCCGTGGCGCTGGTCGCGCCGCCCCCGGCCCCGTCGGGCGGACGTTGCGAGCTCGAGATCTTCGGCGACCCGAAGTTCACCGGCGTCAACGCGCAAAGCGACGTCGATCAGCCGCGCCTTGCCGACAACGGATGGAAGAACGAGATCTCCTCCATCCAGGTCAAGGCCGGCACCTGGGACTTCTTTAGCGAAGACGAGTTCGCCGGCGACAACATGCGCCTGCCGCCCGGCCCCTATCCGGAGCTTGGGCCTCAATGGACCAAGCACATCGGCTCGTTCATGTGCGTGCAAGGCGGCTAGTTTTCGATTCCGAAGTCCGCAAAAAATTGTGCAGCTGACGCACGTCGGGGATTCGTAGGGCGCCGAAATGGCGGGCACGCTTCGTCCCCGCCTTCCGCCTTCGCTGAAGCTTCGGCGGACTGAAATGCCTACCCGCCGAAGCCTTGTGCGTAGGCGGGTCGCGGGGACGAGCTTTTGCCCGCCCTACGCGTGCTGCTTAATGACGGCGCAGTCAATTTCCTCCCGCGTTGAGGAAAAGGCCGACGCTTTCCTGATGGTCGCGGCAGAATGCGTCCCGGCATTCGTATTTTGCCTTGAGGCTCAAGACCCAATCCGGGGATCGTTCCGGGTTTCCACCCGCGGCGAGCCGCAACGTCGCTTCGTGACGCAAGCGGCGGTCGGTACCGCGTCCGACGTCGATGGTGCTCTCGAAGTTGAAACGGGGAACGCCGGTTTTCAAATCGCGGTTGGGAGTTTCACCGAGCGTGACGCGCAGGCCGAGGATCGGGCTGTACCGGTTTGTCGAGTTGGGCAGCACGGGATGCAGCGCCTGCAGCACGGACGCCAGGAACGGCATGTTTTTCTTGCGCAGCCAAGTCATCGGCATCCGAAACAGCAGCTCGTCGAAGATGTGCTGGCCGACGTCGGGCGAGATCACAAAGGTGCCGTCCGGTCCGTAGAGCATGAACGCGTAGCTGTCGATGTGGACGCTCGAGACAAGGTCGCTGATCGCGACGTGCAGGCTTGGCGTGCTGACCTCGCGATAACCTTGCCCAATCGTCGCGGCGGCAGCCACCTTGCCGAACGGGTCCGCGCGGTCGTCGTGATGGAAAAGCTGGGTATCCGTGATGGCGGCCTTGAATTCCGCTGCGCTCTTGGGCCGGAATGCAACGCCCTCGCCCACGATCTCCGAGGCGTAACAGACATATTCGATATGGCTGTCGAGATCGATTTTCATGCCGCGCGAATTGAAACGCCGGACGATGGATTTGTAGGAATCCAGGCTGCTGAGAGGCTTGACGGGAATCTGCGCCAGGATTTTGCCATCGCCGTCGGCCGCGACGATGTTTTGTCCTTCGGCGAGCCCGGTGAACTTCCACCAGGTTTCGCCGCGCGCGGGGTCCAAGCTCGGTTCGGCCGTGGCGGTGCCGCCGGGTCCGTTCGCGACATAGACTTTGGTGCTGCGCATGCTGAACGCCCCAGGCGTCGCCGATTTCAGCACCACGGCGCCTTTGCGGCTGGTCGTGAAATACATCACGCGGACCGGCTCGGACGTTTCCAGGTTGTAGAAGCTCGCCATGCATTCACTCCGCCAGCCGGCCCATGAAGCTGCGGGCGCCCGGCGCGGCACGACCGGCGGCATCAGACAAACCACAGCCGCAGCTATCAAAGTTGGTCTGGGTTACGACGGCGCGGGTTCGTCGCGCGGTGATATTTCGTGAAGCCGGGCGCAAATGCCGCAGAACGCGCGGCGGCACTATCTCTGGAATGGATAAAGCAGCTGCTTCCAGTAACCGCGTGGCACCGGATGCCCTTCGATCCCATAGCCCTTCGGCCATTGGCCGTCGGGCAGATGGTGCGTGCCGAACAGGCGGTCGAGGAAGGGAAAATGGATCGCGAAGTTGACGTCGATCGCTTCCTTCTCGATCCCGTGATGCCAATGATGGAAGCGCGGCACCACGAAGATCTTTTCCAGAAAGCCGAAGCTGGTCCCGACATTCGCATGGATGAAGGTCGAGTAGACATAGAGGATCAGCACATAGGCCTGGATCGCCGATTCCTGGAAGCCGATCACCAGCATCGGCGTCGCCGTGAAGCTGCGCAGGATGATGATCTCGAGGAAATGCATCCGCGCGCCCGCGATCCAGTCCATCGATTTTGCCGAGTGATGCACCGCATGGAAGCGCCAGAGCGCGGGCACGCGGTGAAACGCGCGATGCAGCCAGTACTGCGCGAGGTCGGTCAGCAGCATGATCGCGAAAAGCTGCACGATCCACGGCAGGTCGCGGGCAAACGCTCGGATCGCGCTGATGTCGTGGGCGTGAGCCACGAAATTCGACGGCGCGAGCGTCAGGAAGCTCAGCACCTGCACCATCAATGATGAGACGAGATAATAGAAGAGGTCCTCGCGCCATTCGTCGCGGAACACGACCTGTTCCTTGTTCTTGGCGAGCAGCCGCTCGATCGGGATGAACAGCGCGCCGGTGAACAGCACGTTGAGAATAAAGAAGTCGAGGCCGAAGAAGACGCCGCCGAGCTGATAGTCCCGATACGACGGCAGGCTGCCGATCATGGTGGCAAGCAGCGTCACCACCATCGCGGCCGTGCCCAGCGCCTTCTGACGGCGCAGCGTCAGGCTCAGGGCGGCGAGCAGGAAGCCCCAGATCAGCGCGAAATAGAGAAACGCCCGATAGAGCGCGCTGGCATCGATGGCGGCCAGTTCCGGCATCCGCGTGACCGACGGATAGCGCAGCACGATCACCATGCCGAGGCCTGTGAGGCCCGCGAGCAGGCCGAGCGTGCCCGAGAGCCAGCCCGAGCCGAATGGGCGCCGGTGGCGCGGAGTTTCGAGCTCCGCGGCGATATTTTTCAGGAATGTCTTGGTGACCATGGCCTGTCCAAAAGGGTGGCCGCCGGGCCTGCGCATGCCCTGCTGGCGCTCATGTTAGTCGCCGCGGCGGGTAATCGCGTTCACGCCATCCCGCGCGTTGAACATCGTTGGGTTACTACCTAGCGCCGAAGGATTAACGCGCTCTTAGTGCCTCGCGTAGGCCGATTGCGTCCCCTTCCCCCGGCCTTCGCGCGGCGCGAAACCACCCCCTCGCGATCAGGAATTGTGCGGGCGCCGGACGCGGCGCATGAAGGCACCGTGCAAAATGTCCTGATGCTCAGCGGCGCCGGTTTCCTCGCCGGGGCGATGAATGCGCTGGCGGGCGGCGGCAGCTTCGTGACTCTGCCGGCGCTGATCGCCGCAGGGCTGCCCTCCGTGACCGCCAATGCGTCGAGCACGGTTGCGCTCTATCCGGGCAGCGCCGTCAGCGTCTGGGTTTACCGCGACGCGCTGGGCCGCGTGGAAGGACTGCCGCTCGTCCCCGCGCTGATCGCCACATTGCTCGGCGGCCTTGCCGGCGCGCTGCTTTTACTATGGACGCCGTCCACGCTGTTCGACCGCGTGCTGCCCTGGCTGCTGCTGATCGCGACCCTCACATTGACCTTTGGGCCAAGGCTCGGCCCTGTTCTGCGCGCGCGCTTTCAGGCGGGTCCGGCCGTCGTCATCACGATCCAGTTTCTGCTCGGCATCTATGGCGGATATTTCGGCGGCGCCGTCGGGCTGATGATGATGGCGGTGTGGAGCCTGCTGGCGCAAGCCGATATCAAATCCCTGAACCCGCCCCGCACATTGATGGTCACGACGGCCAACACCGTCGCGCTTGCGTGTTTCGTCGCGGCCGGCGCGGTCCAATGGCCGGAAACTCTTGCGCTCGGCCTCGGCGCATTGATCGGCAGCTATGGCGGCGCGCAGCTGGGCAAGCGGCTTCCCGCGGCGATCGTGAGGACCACGACGCTCATTCTCGCCGCGGTCGTCACTGCGGTCTTCTTCCTGCGCGCGTACAGTTAGGCGCTCCCCCGCGACGGCGCGGAGTCGCGCCTCTAGCGATGGTGCTCGAACGCGGCGCGCGGCCGGAAGCCGGGCGTCGGCATGGCTTCGGTCGAGAACACCTCAGCCGGGATCAGCCTTCGCAGCGCCTTGAGGCCTTTATAGTAGTCGGCCTTGGTCACGAAGCGATCAACCTCGGAGAGCAGCGGGTACTCGAGCGGCGCACTCGAAATGGTCTCGGCGGCCAAAGCGAGATACTGGCCCTGATATCTTTTATGATCGCGCAGCAGAAACATATTTTGAATGCAGACGTAGAGCTTTTCGGCGGGAGTTTTCGCATTGTCGGGAGCGATGGCATCCTTGGCGCGCAAGACGGGGGTCTGACCGTCGATGATGAACATCGTCCTTTGATCGGAATTGGTCAGCACGGCATCGCCGATGAACACCTTTTCGAACGGCTTTAATTCGATGCGGAGGGTCATTTCGGTAAATCCTTCCAAGGCCAGACAGGTAATCTTTTTTTCGAAGATGGCGGCGGAGGGTTAATCCCCGCCGCCATCGTTCTCAGTAGCCTGTGGGACTTAGCGCAGGAGCTGGAGCACGCTCTGCTGCGACTGGTTGGCGAGCGCGAGCGCGGACACCGCGATCGACTGGCGGGTGGACAGCGCCTGGCTGTTCGCCGCTTCCTCGTTGGTGTCGGCCAGCGTGAGGTTCGCCGAACCGGTCTGCAGCACGTTGATCAGGTTCTTGGAGAAGTCCTGGCGGATCTGCACGATCGACAGGTTCGAACCGAACGCCGAGGCCTGAGCGCGCAGCGTGCTGCTGGCGCTGTTCAAGGTCCCAAGAACCTTGTTGGTCGCGGCGTTGTCGATGAAGTCGGTACCGGAAACCAGGTTTCCGAGGCCGAGGCCGGGGGCGCCGAAGTTGACGCCCGTGATGGTCAGCGTCGACTTGCCGGTTTCGTTGAACGTCAGCTTGAGCGTATCACCGCCGAGCAGATTGACGCCGTTGAAGGAGGCATCCTGCGCCGTCGTCGTGATCTGCGCGATGATGTTGTTGTACTGGCTGACAAGGCTCTGACGTGTCGCCTGCGAGGTCGGATCCTTGATCGGCGCGGCGACTGTCACGGCACCCTTCGAAGCCTGGAAGGCACCGTTCGCGTCGGTGCCGGCCTGAGCGGTACCGGCGACAGTCGGAAGCGAGTACGACGCGTAGTCATTGCTGGTCGAGATCGTCAACTTGCCGCTGGAGTCGATCGATGCGGACAGGTTGTCGCCGGCCAGTTGGTTGTTCAGATCGTTCAGCGTCTTAACGGTGCCGCCGGTGCCGTCGCCGAAAGTCACGACCGTGGCGATGCCCGAACCCAGCGCCGAGAAGGTCAGCGTGTCGCCGGTGCGGTTGGTGGTGCCGGCGGTCAGACCGAGCTTGCTGAGCGCGCCGCCGGCGAGCGTCAGATCGCTGTTGACGCCGGTGTTGAGCTGCAGTGCGCTGGTCGCGGCGCCCGAGTTGGCAACCGTCGACGCCACCGAGCCGGTGCCGGTGTTGCCGGCGGCCGTATCGATCGCAGTGAGCAGATCGCTGACCGCGGCCTTGGTGCCGGCCGACTTCACGAACAGCGTGACGTTCCCGAACGCGTCCGTGGAGCTGGTCTGCGTCGTCGTCGTGTTGGCCAGGTTGAAGGTGATCGTCTTGCCGTTCACCGAGATCGAGTCGCCGTCGGCCAGAGCGGTGCCGCCGGTGCCAAGCGCGTCCAGCGTGCTGGCGGCCGTGATGGTGCCGGTCGTCGCGCCAAGTTTGACGACGGCGCCGGTCTTGATGGTGTTCGTCACCGTGCCGAGGCCGCGAAGGTCCGAACCATCGACGCCGACGCTATTGCGCGTGATTGCGCCGGAGGCGATGTTGGCGCGCGTCGAATAGCCGACGGGGGTCTGGAGCGCCTGGTTGGCGACCGACTTCGCGCTGTCCACCAGCTTCTGCAGCGAGGTGATGCCGGTGTTCGCGGCCTGCAGGACCTGCACGCCGTTGCTGACGCCGTCGAGCAGGTTGCTGATGTCGCTGGCACGGCTGTCGAGCGACGACGCCGTGAAATAGTTGGTCGGATTGTCGAGGGCGGTGTTGACCTTCTTGCCGGTGGCAAGGCGGTTCTGGGTGGTCGCGAGCAGATCTGCGGTGGATTGAAGCGACAGCAAGTTCTGTCGCACGGATGAGGAGAGAACGATACCGGACATAACTTCACCTTCTGGTGTTTTGTGACAACACCTTCCTGGTGAGTTGCGGCAGCCGATTAGATTCCTTCGGCCGCGTCACATTGCGGATAGAGGTACTAATAAAGTGTTGCATCAATGCGCTACGTTTCACTGACGAGCAGCGACCACGCGACGGCATTTTTCGATCGCGGATTGATCATTTTAGACGTGGCGAATTGATGCCTTCCGAACATGACGCTGAGGTATCTCCACCAAGCCGACGCACCCACCTGATAGCCAGATCGCCTTCTGGGACAGGCACATCTCGCGCAGCGGGCGAATCGCTTAGCGCCCGCTGCGACAAGACGATCATGTCGCCAGCAGCTTGCGCGAAACTTGCCGTGCGAAAGAATTGATTAAGATGTGTGGCGCTCAGAAGGCGCGTTATTTATTCACGCGGGCAAGGCTCACCGCGTGCCCAAACGTCAAGTCCGGCGCGTCGCGCGCGGGCTGCGCTTTTGGCGAGAGGCTAGCCGGTCTATCCGGCGTTGCGGGTCGCGGCGTCGGCGCCGCGCTCGGGCCGGGCCGGCGCCGTGTTCGGCGCTGCCGCGGGCGCCGCGGCCGCGGGCGCCGTGTCGGGATAGCGCTGACGGATGTCGCGCAGGAATTGATCGAGCGTATCGGTCGAGGCGACGGTGCGCGCGATGTCGGCGAATTCCGGCGCGTTGGTGTTCATCGGCGCGGTCACCACCTCGAAGCCGCGGCGATCCGGCCCGTCCGCCATCTTGGGTGCGTACTTGGTGCGGAAACGATCGAGCCCGATCGCGTCCTCGCCGAGCGCGTAGCCGATCGCGGCGCGCATCACGTCGGCGCGCTCCGCCTCGGTCAGCGGCGCGAAATCGCGCCAGCGCTCGCCGTAGAATTTCTCGATCTGCTCGCCGGTCTCGCGCCAGCGCCGTGCCTTCCACAGGATGTCGGCGCGCAGCCGCTCGACCTCGCGGCCCTGCATGCTGGCGACCACTTCGAGCGCAACGTCTGCCCGTCCGGTATCGGACAGCGCGCGCGCCTCGAGCAGCAGGCGCTGGTTGCGCATTTCGTTCGGCAGGTCGCCGCTGCGGCTCGTGCGCAAGACCGCAAGCGCGCGGTCGGGCTTGCGGGCGATCAGATAGATGACGGCAAGGCGCACCGAAACCTGCGCGCGCGCGGCGCCTTGCAGGCGATGATCGACCTGATGCTGCAGCAGCTCGGCCGCCTGATCGAGAAGATCGATCGACACCAGGCGGTCGGCGAGCTTGCGGATCATCTCGTCGCCGCGCCGGCCGACCGGGGTCAGCTCGCGGAAATCGTAAAACAGGCTGAGCGCATCGACGGCCGACATGCCGTCGCCTTTGTTGCCGAGAAACAGAGCCTCGAAGGCGACAGCGGCTTCGTCCTGAATGCGCCGCGTCATCTCGGACTGTGGATAGACCTCGAGCGCGGTGTGCATCACGGCGAACGCATCGCGATAGCGCCCGTCCTCGGCATAGAGGCGGCCGAGCACCTGCAGCGCTTCGGCTTCGGTCTCGTCGCCGCGCCATTGCGTCGTGAGCTTTTCCAGCGCGAGCGTCGCATCGGCACGGTTGAGATCGCCGACCTGTTGGCGCAGCGCGATCTCGCGCAGGCGTCCGCGCGCGGCGGCCGAAGGATCCGGCGATTCCGCCGCCGCGTGATAGAATGTCAGCGCCTCCCCCAACCGCCCGAGTCCCTCCATGGTGCGGCCTTTGAGCAGCGTGAGATCGGCATCGCTCTGCGGGGAGGGCCCGAGCGTATCGAATTCGCCGAGCAGGCTGGCGGCGGTTCCGAAGTCGCGCACCTCGATGGCGGCGCGCACCGCTTCCTGGAACGCATAGCGCTGCAGCTCGAGCGGCAATGTCGCCGCGGCGCCCGAGAGCGAGGTCAGGCCCTCGCGCGCCTCCGGCCATTTGCCCTGCTGTACTTGCGCCAGCGCGCGCCACAGGCCCGCGTCTTCGCGCGCCGTGATCGCCGGGCCGGACAGGTCCCGCAAGGCCTCGTTGCCGCGCCGAAGCATGATGTTGGCGACCGCGCGCAGCATCAGCACGTTGGTGTCCGGCGTCGCCGTGCGGTTCTCGGCGGCGGTCGCGTCGAGCACGCCCTTGGCTTCGGCGCTCATGTTGCGCGCAAGATAGAAGCGCGCGAGATCAAGGCGCGCCGACAGGCGCTGCGGGTCGGTCGCGGCGGCCGCGGCGGCAACAAGGTTGGCCTGCCGGTCGCGGAAGCTCGACTCGCGGTCAAAGCCCCAGGTCTGCGGATCGAGCGTTTGCGAACGCATAGCCCCTGCCCGCGCGCCACCGGCTCCCGCAAAGGACACCCCGGCGCCGGCCACCGGGCGGGCGGCGGCGGCCGTGGACAGCGTGAGCCCGCCCGGGCGCGCCACCGTGACCTTGTCGACCGTCGTGTCGACCACGACGTCGTCCGCGAGCGGCTGGATCACCACGCCGTGGGTCGAGACCAGCGCATTGAACTCGACGAATTCCTGCGCCTTGACGAACCCGCGCGCGGGCCCAATCGCGGTGACGACGAAGAGCGTGTCGCCGATATCCGGATCGGTCAGGCGATGCACCTTGCGCGGATCCGTGAACGGTATCGTCGCGCTGGCGCGCCCGGCCGCCTGCGCAACCCGCACGATGTTCAGCGGCTGCGTCTGGTCGAGCATGATGTCGCCGATCGTGACGGTCCAGGTCGCGCCATCCGCCCCCATGCTGGTGAGCTTCGGCCGGTCGAGCTTGAGCGTCACGACCTGTCCGCCGCGCGAGCGTGTGACCGATGATGAGCGGATGGTCTGCCCGGCCAGCGGCGCGAGCTTGCTGATGTCGATCGGCGCCTGGCTGTCGAAGACCAGCCAGAGGGTATCGGCGCGCCGAAATACGGCGGCGGGCGTCGGCTGGTTGAACGGAAAGGTCAGGCGCATGGCCTCGCCCTGACGGCGCACGTCGACCGCCACGGGTGCGGCGGGATCTGCGGGCAGCACGGGCGCTGAGGCTTCGATGTCGCGCGGCGGAGCGCTTTCCGGAGCCGGCCCCGGTTCCAGGCGCGGCGCGGCGGCGACCACGACGGGGTTCGGAGCTGCCGGTGCGGCTTCCGCCGGCTTGGCGGCAGCTTCGATGTCGGCGGATTTGGGCTTGGCCGGGGCCTGCTCGGCGGCGCGCTGCGGCTCGCTCGGCGCAGGAGCCGGTACCCTCGCGGGCACGCTTGCCGGCGCGCTGACCGGCGGCGGCGCTTGCTCGCGCGCAACCGCGGCCGGCTTCTTCGCCTCCGGTTCGCGCGCAAGCGGCTGCACGTCGACGAAGTAGTCGTTGTCCTCGCGGAACGTGCGGATATCCACCTTCCCCAGGAAATCGAAGCTCACCGAGATATTGTCTTTGCCCGCTTTGGCTTCGACCGCCGCGATGCTGGGCGGCAGCGAGGCCTGCACATCGGCAAGATCGAAGCGCACCGGCGCCTCGAAGGTCAGCGTCATCTTGTCGTCGGCGCGCTCGTTGGAAACCGAGATCAGTCCGGGCAGCGGGAAGGTGAAGCGGGTGAAGGTCGGCTGTGCGCCGACGCGCACGCGCAGCGGCGGCAAGGCTTTCTGCTGCTTGGCCAGCAACTGCTGACGCGCCTTCTTCTCGGCCTCGCGCGCCCGCCGCGACAATTCCTCGACCACCTCCTGCGGCAGACCGGGCGCCAATCCGACCCATCCCTCGGGCAGCAGATCGACGAACAGTTTCTCGCCCGCCGCCATCGAATTGACCGTGACCTTGCGGTTCAACGCCATGCGCACGCCGGTCCCGTCGGGATCGCTGCGCGCCGCCGCCACATAACCGACAGCCAGCGTCGGAATGCGTTCCACCGGAACGTCCACGGGCCGCTTGAACTGGACGATGAGGATGCCGCCGGCGAGACGCACGTCGGCCTCGACATCTTCGGTCAGCGTGAAAATGATCCGCGTGTAACCGCCAACGGTGGAGACCGAGACGTCGCCCTTGACTGCCGCGGCGCCGGCCGCGGTCGAGGCGGCGCGGGCGGCGCCCGGGAAGGCCAGCATCAGCGCGCCGAGCAGGAGCTGCGCCAGGATGAACGCCGCGGCCGCGCGGACACCCGGACGCGGGGCCGCCGGCGCATGATCGCGCGCCCGCATCCCTTCGCGTGTGATCGGTTTAACTGCCATGACCTGCCAGCCCGCGCGGCTGCGTTCTGCTGCCACGCCCGCACCCCGCGAGCCTAGAGCGGCGCGTTTAACGCCTGCTTAACTGTCTGAGATAAACCCCTCAGGGTTTGTGCTGACCCTACGGCGGGCACGCGCTGCGCGTTTTGCCCGCCTACGGATTCTGTGTAGGGCGGCAAAGCGAAGCGTGCCCGCCACCGTCTGTCGGTATGGTTTAAGACTTGCTCGGCCGGCCTTCGATCTTGGGCAATTCCGGTGCGGACTGCGCATTGCTGTTGCCGCCGCCGATCGCACCCGAGCGGTTCGCGATCTCGATGGTCAGCCGCTCGGCCGCCTCGGGCGTCATCACGCCGAGAATGTCCGACATGCGGCGCGGATTCATCTTGGTGGCGATTTCGACCAGGATGCGCAGATCGAGCCGGTCGAAGACCTTGGCGGCTTCCTTCGCCTTCATGTTCTCGTACATGGTGACGAGGCTTTTGAACTTGGCCTGATCTTCCTCGTCGCGCTTGGCCGAGGCGCCCGAGATGCGGGCTTCCTGATCCTTCAAGTCCTGCAAGCGCTGCTCGATGCGCTTTTCGGCGGCCTTCAACAGGCTGTCGCGCACCTCCATCTCGCGGGTGCGCGTTTCCAGCTCCTGGCGGCGCTGCTGCAAGCTTTCAAGAACGGCGCGTTCGCCGGCCGACGGCAAAGGCTTGGGCATATCCTGCGGTGGCGGCGGTTCAGGTGTCGCCGCCGGCGCTGCCTCGGGCTTGGGCGCGGCGACCGATCCGGTGATGTCGCCGGATGCGGGAAGCGGATCGTAAAGATCGCGCACCCAGGAGCGCGAATTGTCGGTGCGCTCCCGGTCGGCGCGCGGAGCCGCCGCGGTTTCGGCCGCGGCCGCGGGGGGTGGCGCGATGGCGGCGATGCCTGGCTGCCCGGGAGCCGTATCGGTTGGGGCAATTCTGAGGGCGTCTCCACGCGCATCAGCTCCAAGCCCTTGCGCCTGCGCCGAGCGCGCGGCGATCAGCGTATAGCCGCCCTCGATCACGATCGCGGACGTCTTGAGCACGAATAGCGCGGCGGCCGCGATCGCGACGATTGGAATCAGACGAAGATCGCGGAAGACATGCATTACGCGGCCCGATTGCCCAGCCGCTGGCGCGCGCGCGCCGCAAAAGCGCTGGCGGCTTGCGCGGTCGCTTGCGCGGCAGGTTGCGATACCGGCTCCGGTGCCGGGGCAGCCGTTGGCTTCACCATGCGGGCCGCCAGCGTGATCTGGGCGATCTGCGAGAGGATCTGCGAGCCGTTCTCGAGCTGGCGGCCAAGCTCGCGCGCGAGATGATCGCCCGCACGCAGGCGTTCACTCAGGTTGAGGTCGCAGTCGCGCACCGTCATCTTCAGGCCGGCGATCGCCCGTTCGGCGATTTCGGTCGCGGTGATCAGCTCGGAAATCGTGCCCTTGAGCGTCTGCTCGTCGGCCTTGAGCTTTTTCAGCCTGTTGTTGAGCAGCAGGCAAAAGCCGATCGTCAGCAGCAGCAATACGGCGACCAGGCTTTCGATGATCAATCCAAATCCGTTGCTCACGGTCCCTCCATCCTGTTTGTGGCCTTGTCCGACGCCTCGAACATGGCGAAGGTTGTTTTTGGTTTGCGCAGCGGCTTCGACACCTTCACGGCGACACGATCGCCGACCCGGCCCATGCGACCTTCGGAGAGCGTCACGTTTCCACAGCGCACGGTGACGAGCGCATCGGGCTTGAGATCGAGCGGGAGCGTATCGCCGACCTTCAACGACATCAGTTGCTTGAGCGGCAGCTTGGCTTCGTACAGCACCGCCTCGACCGCGATATCCGCCTGTCCGATCTCGGTTGCCAGATGGCCTTCCCAGATCGCATCACGGCCGAACTTCTCGCCCATGAACATCTGCAGCAGCACGTCGCGGATCGGCTCGATGGTCGCGTAGGGCAGCATCAGCTCGATGTTGCCGCCGCGGTCTTCCATGTCGATGCGCAGGCGCACCAGGATCGCCGCATTAGCCGGCCGCGTGATCGCGGCGAAGCGCGGATTGGTTTCCAGCCGGTCGATGTTGAAGCGCACCGGCGAAAGCGGCCGGAATGCCTGCTCGGCATCCGCGAGCACGATCTCGATCATGCGCTTGACCAGGCTGGTCTCGATCGTCGTGTAGGGACGGCCCTCGATGCGGATCGCGGTCTGTCCGCGCCGGCCGCCGAGCAGCACGTCGATGATCGAATAGATGAGGCTGGAGTCGACCGTGAACAGGCCGAAATTGTCCCATTCCTCGGCCTTGAACACCGCCAGGATCGCGGGCAGCGGAATCGAATTGAGATAATCGCCAAAGCGCACTGAGGTGATGCGGTCGAGCGAGACCTCGACGTTGTCGGAGGTGAAATTGCGCAGGCTCGTCGTCATCAACCGCACCAGGCGGTCGAAGATGATTTCGAGCATCGGCAGGCGCTCGTAGGAGACCATCGCCGAATCGATGATCGCCCGGATGCCCGAGTTTTCGTTGAGCGTGATGTCGGCGAGATTGAAGCCGAGGAGACTGTCGATCTCCTCCTGATTGAGGATACGCTCGGCGCCGCCTTTGTTGCCGGCCTGGACGAACTGTCCGCCGTCCTCGATCATCGCGGCCCATTGCGCCGCCATATCGTCGTCGCCGGCGCCATCGGCACCGGCGGGCGCGGGACCGCCCTTCGGCGCTACGCCCTGCTCGGCGAGCGCCTCACCCCATTCTGCAGCGAGATCGTCCTGATCTGCCATTGTGGCCCGTTACTGAACGATGATTTCTTTGAACAGCACGGCGTTGACCTTGTTCGGCGCGACCGCGAGGTTGACGCGCCGGGTCAGCTCATCGCGCAACCGATAGAGGCCGGCGGAGCCTTCAAGATCGCTCGGGCGCATCTCGCGCAGGAAGGTCTGGAACGCGTCCATCACGCGCGGCATCACCGGCTTGATCTCGTCGGAAATCTTCTGGTCGGTGACTTCCAGCACCACCTTGGCCTTGAGATAGCGCGCGCGATTGTCGCCGGCCGGACTGGTCAGGTTGACGAGCAGATCGGGCAGATCGACGAACACCGGCGGAATGATCTTCGCGACCGGGACTTCCTCGACATGCGGCTTCTTGAGGAAGAAGAACCATCCGGCACCTCCGCCGCCGCCGAGAACCAGGAGCGCCGCGGCCGCGATGATGATGAGCTTCTTCTTGCTCTTCGGCGCGGCATTGCCTTCGCCGTCAGCCCCGCCCTCTTCTTTCTTGTCCGCCATGAAAACCCTGCTTGGCTCATCCGTGGGGAATGCATCCACCCGCGCGCGATACCTCGCGCCAAACCTGCGGCTGCCCCATCACGAAGCTAGGGCCGTAATGGTTAACGATTGCTTGCCGAGTGGGAAAATATTGCCGGGTCACAATGGCTTGGCGGCGCTTTCTGCCCTGCTTGGCGCGCCGGTATTTTCAGTTAAGCATTTGATTAACCATATTTTTTAACTCTGGCACGGCCCCTGCAAAGCCCGTCCCCGTGACCGCCCACCTAGGGAGAGGAGAGCTGGTCGCGAAGAAGACCGAAGAGCGCGCCTGGGAGGGCGAGCGTTAGGTCGCAACTGGGGAGCCTGACCGATGGAGAACGCTGGTCTCGTCGGATTGTCGCGGCAGATCGCGCTTCAGCGCGAGCTCGATGTCGTGGCCAACAATATCGCGAACCTGAACACCACCGGCTACAAGGCCGACAACGTCACGTTCGGCGAATACATGATGCCGGTCGCGCGCGCGAACAGCTTTCGCGGCAACGACCGCCTGGTGAGCTTCACGCAGGACCGCACCACCTGGCTCGACCAGAGCCAGGGCCCGGTCGAGCAGACCGGCAATCCGCTCGACATCGCGATGAGCGGCAACACCTTCCTCACCGTGCAGACGCCGCAGGGCGAGCGCTATACCCGCAACGGCTCGCTGCAGATCAATTCCCAAGGCCAACTCGTCACCTCGGAAGGCCTGCAGGTCATCGGGCAGAACGGGCCGATCGTGTTCCAGCCGGGCGATCGCGAGATCTCGATCTCGACCGACGGCGCCGTCTCGGTGCGCGAGGGCGCCAATACCACCGACACGCAGCGCGGCAAGCTGAAATTCGCAAGCTTCACCGACCCGCGGATGCTGCTGAAGGACGGCACCTCGACCTTCCGGCCGCCGAACGGCATGCAGGTCGATACACCGGCTGTGGTCCGCATCAACCAGGGTGCGATCGAGAAATCCAACGTGCGCAGCGTCGTCGAGATGACGCGCATGGTCGAAGTCACCCGGACCTACACGCAGGTCGCCCAGCTCCTGCAGCAGCATAGCGATATGCGCCGCACGGCCATCCAGCAGCTCGCCGAAGTCCCGGCCTGAGCGCATTGAGGAGATAGAAACATGCGTGCCCTGCACACCGCCGCCACCGGAATGATGGCGCAAGAGCTCAACGTTCAGGTGATCTCGAACAACATCGCGAACATGCGCACGACCGGCTACAAGCGCCAGCGCGCCGAGTTCCAGGACCTGTTGTACGAGCACGTGCGCCGCGTCGGCACCCAGACCTCGGACCAGGGCAACCAGTTGCCGGCCGGCGTCGAGCTTGGAGCCGGCGTGAAGACGGTCGGCACGCCGCGCCTGATGACACAGGGCTCGCTGGTGCAGACCGGCAAGGATTACGACGTCGCGATCCGCGGCGAAGGCTTTTTTCAGATCACGATGCCGGACGGCCGCACCTCCTACACGCGCGACGGCTCGTTCGAGCTCGACTCGCAAGGGCGCATCGTCACCGCGCAAGGCAACGTGGTGAACCCCGGCTTGACGATCCCGGCGAACGCCACCGGCGTCACCATCAATGCCGGCGGCCAAGTCTCGGCGACGCTGCCCGGCGCGACGACCCCGACCACGGTCGGGCAGATCCAGCTCGCGATGTTCATCAACAAAGCCGGCCTGCAGGGTATCGGCGACAACTTGTATCTCGAGACGCCCGCCTCCGGCACGCCGCAGCTCGGCAATCCGAATTCCGATGCGTTCGGCAACCTGCAGCAGGGCAACCTCGAGCAGGCCAATGTCGAGGCGGTGAGCGAGATCTCCGACCTGATCGCGGCGCAACGCGCCTACGAGATGAACGCCAAGGTGATCACCGCGACCGACCAGATGCTGCAGTCGACCTCGCAAATGCTGCGCTGAGGATAGCCCATGAAAACCGCACTCG
>JBBWZU010000769.1:0-2621 GCA_039649225.1 Hyphomicrobiales bacterium
AGGGAGCCAGAGCGCACCAAGCAAATCATCGGTGCGCATCAGGGGATATTTTTCCGCCGCTTCGCCGATCGAAATGATCTCGCAGGCAACGCCCTGCGCGCGTGCCGCCGCATGGATACGTTTGAACAGCGTCAGGCGCTCGGGCGTGCGCGCGACCAGCACCGAGCCGCATTGTTTCCAGCCGGTCGCCTGGCCGGTCTCGGCTTCGAGCTGCTGGTAGAGCGAGGCTGAATACTGCACCAGCCGCGTCATGTTCTGGTGCGCGCGCAATTGCCCTACCAGCCCGGCCGCATGCCAGGTCGTGCCGCAGGTGAGCCGCCCCTGCTCCAGCAGCACGACATCGCGCCAGCCGAGCTTGGTCAGGTGGTAGGCGACCGAGCACCCAACAACGCCGCCGCCGATGATGACGGCGCGCGCGCTATCGGGGAATGGAGGAGTGGCCATGGTGCAGGCTTACTACAACGGCCCGCGAATTATGACAACATAATATCACAAATTACCACACTCTATTTGGCGACAATGATCTCCCAGCCCATTTGGGTCCAGGCATCCGCCAGAGCTTTCTCGGGCATGCGATCGACGATCGCGCCGGCGCATTTATCCATGTTGGGCACGCGAAACGATGTGCGGCGGGTGAACTTGGTGTGGTCGGCGAGCAGATAGGCGCGGCCGGCGAGGATCATCTTGCCGCGCGTTTCGGAGGCGACGACCGAATAGTCGGTCATGCCGCCGTCCTCGGCGAATCCGCCGACGCCGATAAACGCGATATCGGCGCGCACGCTGTCGATGCCCGTCGCCGTGCCGGTGCCGAATGTCGCTTCGTCGTTGTTGTCGATCTCGCCGCCAAGCATGAGCACGCGATTGCCGGCAACACGGCAGAGCGTGAGCGCGTGATTGAGCGAATTGGTGAACACCGTGAGGCCGGGCCGCCCGACGAGCTCATAGGTCAGCGCCGCCGTCGTGGTGCCGGAATCGATCAGCACCGAACCGGCTTCCAGGATCATGCCGGCCGCCATGCGGGCGATCGCCGCCTTGCCGGCGGCGTTCTCCTCGCCACGCTGCTCGATCGACGGCTCCATCATGCCGCGTCGCGCCGCGCCGCCGTGCACGACATCGAGATGACCCTGATCGGCGAGCAGCTTCAGATCGCGACGGATGGTCTCGTGCGAGACGCTGAATGTATCGGCGAGCTCGCCGACGCTGACCGAGCCCGCCGCGCGCAGGCGTTGCACGATTTCATTGTGACGGCGTACGGCGAGTGGACGAACCATAGGAACCAGAGACTCACAATTTCAATTTGCAATATGTGATGGGATACGGCGCACGAACACAATACCGCAACTGCCGGCAGTGACAGCAATTCGCACTGATATGGCACGTATCGACGTGAAGCTTGCCTTGCGTCAACTCCGAGTGGAGCCATGACGTGCGGCAAGATTGCGCATGAATCCGTCTGTGTTGTTGGTCGACTTCTATTGGCCGATCTTGGCAAGAAGCGCACCAAGATAAGCGCGCTGCACGGCGGGGTCGTCGCGCAGCGACTGCGCATTCCCCTGCCCGACAATGCGGCCGGTCTCGATCAGATAGCCGCGGCCGGCGATGTCGAGGCCTTGCCGGGCGTTCTGCTCGACCAGCAGGATGCCGACGCCCGCATCGCGGATCGCCTTGAGCGCGCCGAACAGCTCGCCGCACATCAGCGGCGAGAGGCCAAGCGAGGGTTCATCGAGCAGCAGCATCTTTGGCGCCGACATCAGCGCGCGGCCAATCGCGACCATCTGCTGCTCGCCACCGCTCATGGTGCGGACAGACTGCGATCCGCGCTCGGCGAGGCGCGGAAATAATGTCTTTACGCGTGCGAGCGTTTCGGTTTCGTCCGCGCGGGCGCGGCGCGCATAGGCGCCGAGCGCGAGATTTTCGCGCACCGTCAGCTCGGCGAAGATGCCGCGCCCTTCCGGCACCAGCGCGATGCCGGCTTCGACGATCTCGTGCGGCGCCAGCGCGGTGAGGTCGCGGCCGTCGAACGCGATGCGCGCCGGCGCATGCGGCCGCACCAGACCGGCGATCGCCTTGAGCAGCGTCGATTTGCCGGCGCCGTTGGCGCCAAGGATGACGACGATCTCGCCAGCCGCCACATCGAGATCGACGCCGGCGAGCGCCTGATGCTTGCCGTAGCTGGCGGCAAGATTGCGCACTTCAAGCATCGGCGCCTCCGAGATAGGCGCGTATGACTTGGCTGTCGGCCAGCACCGAAGCCGGCGGCCCTTCGGCGATCTTGGCGCCGAGGTTCATGACAACGCAGCGGTCGCACAGCGAGCGGATCGCGTCCATCACGTGCTCGACCAGGATGATGGTGATGCCGCTCTCGCGAAGCGAGCGGATCAGCGCGATACCCTCGCCCAGCTCGGTCGGGTTGAGGCCGGCGAGCCATTCGTCGAGCAGCAGCAGGCCGGGCTCGGACGCCAGTGCGCGGGCCAGCTCGAGCCGCTTCTGGTCAATATAAGTGAGCTCGGCCGCCGGCAGGCCGACTTTATCGGCAAGGCCGACGCGCGCGAGCAGTACGGCGGCGGCGTGCTCGGCTCGCACGCCGGTGAGCGGCACGCGGCGGAACGCGAGCCCGACCA